>JASJAN010000019.1 GCA_030066985.1 Desulfobacterales bacterium | reverse complement strand
GGTAATTTATGCTATCGATATTATAATTTAATTATTTAAATATATAATTCTTACATTAAAAACTTCACTTTTGTCAGCATTTTTTCCTTGTTTTGACGATGAAAAAAAGGTAGTCTTGCAAGCATGGGCGAAAAGAAAATATTTTCCACCCGCATTGATGCTGATCGTATCAAAGCCCTTAAACACCTTGCCGTCGATGAGGAGAAATCCTTGGGGGCTTTACTAGAAGAGGCCATCGACGATATCTGCCGCAAATACCTTCATAAAGCCCCACCAAGAGCTTTGCATGAAAATAGATGAGGATTTTTTATCTTCCAGTTATTGCTAGATTCATACCCAGATATTATCAATTCTTTTCGAACTCTGTAGGAGAAATTCCCTTGTGACGGTCAATGCGCATTGGATATGGAAAAAAGTGGATTGATATGACCGTATTTTTGATGGATATCATCAAGAACCGCTTGCACATCGCCCGCATTCCACTCATAGGCACCGGATAAAGTTTTTAATTTGCGCTTATTAAGGGTCAGGGCAATCTCTTCCAAACTGATCTCCATATTATTAAGCAGTCTTACCAGACGGTAGATTTCTGTGGTTGAACGGTCATCTGATGCGGCTGTTTTGGGGGCGCTACCATCTTTTGTAACGGTTTTGGCGTTACAAGTAACATCCTCCCGGAATCCCGTCATTTCTTTAAAACGCGCAGCAATGGTGTTCAGATCAGTACTCATTTGCTGCATTTTTTCAGGTGAAAACCTTATAACATCACGAGTATATTTATTTTTTGGTATGAGTTGAGATGAATTTGCCTCGTTAGACAGCAGATGTACCACAGCGGTTTCTATAATCTGCGCAATCGTTGCACCGGTTTCTTTTCGGTGGCGATCAATCATCTCTTTGATGCGGGCGGGCAACATGATCGTGACCGTTCGCATACCGCTGGATAGCTTCTTTTGGCGCCATCTTCGTTGGCGATCTCTGTTCGTTGTTTTCATATCAACACCCCATTTTTGTTACATGTAATCCCTCAGATGTTACTTGTATCGGTAAAAAATGTGATTGCTTGAGAAAGTTGGTCCCTGATGGGGTGGCCAAGCCAATACTAGCTGAGGGTATCTTTAAGGCAACAGAGCGCAGGGGCAAATTACAATGGGGGCAGTCCGGATTCAACCGGGGGAGAGTTCAAATCCTGGCAAATGAGCAGGGTGTCACTGCAGATGGGTCAGAGATGACTGCGTGTCAGATAGGATCCTGTATTAACATGGTGGCGGGATCCAGCATCAAATCCGGTTGATCTGCGGTGGAACGCGGTCCTTTAAAGGCTTTTATTTGAATGTGTTTTCCCATTGGAACCAGCTGGATGACGACATCAAACAGATCGGCCACTTTCATCAGCTGTGAGGGCGTTCCGTTCGGACCGGGCTCTTCGTGACGATGGGTTCGGATGGTAAACCATATTTGCATGTTCAGACGGGATGCCAGCTGTTTTAGATCGGCCAGGTCCTCATGAATCGAATCTTCAAAGGGCACGCCATCCATAATGATGGCGTCAGGTGTAAAAATGGCTTGTTCGATCAGATCGGTAAGGCGCTCCTCAAGCTTGGGAACGCTGAAGCCTTCGACGCGAAAAGTCATGATAAACCGATGGGGCAGCACCATCTCCCACAGCTGATTGCTTTGCTGGATATGATAATGGGCGGTAATACGGCTGAAGACCTCTTTGTACCACAGGCTGACTTTTTTAACCGGGTCATTGAGGCTGATATGCAAAACGTTTTTGTCTCTGAGCATGCTATTTAAAGCCAGTTGCACCAGAAAAGCGGTTTTACCAACACCGGCGCGGGCCATTACGGCCCCAAATTCGCCTTTATCTAATATGTCATCGCTTTCAAAACCCATTCGCCGCAAGGGATTTTTCAAGATGAGCTCATTTTTCAGCATGTTGATATTCCTTTCCCGCATGTAAAAAATATTATTGGCAGACCTTGCCTCGATCTTGTCGGCAGTCTGAGGATCCTGAATTGGAAGGATGTGGTATTCAAAACCAGACGGTCTTTGGTTTTCGATCAACTCGTTTTTGCTTTTGATGCTTTTTATTTCAGCCATTGGACGTTAAACATCTGTGCAGCACATGCCAGTGTACAGCAGGTCTGTCATGTCGCGCAACAATTTTTAGGCAACGTTCTTTTTCTCCGTTGCGGCTTTTTTGATTAGATCATCTGTGATGGACTGCGGAACTTGGCGATAGGTTAAAAATTCCATCGTAAACTGGGCCTGACCTTTGGTCACCGACCTTAAGTCAGTTGAATAGCCAAACATCTCAGACAAGGGAACCTGGGCTTCGATTTCACTGAATGGACCTTCATCCTGCGAGCCCACAATCATGGCACGACGCTGATTGAGGGTCGCCATGACGGCGCCCTGAAATTCGGTGGGCGTTTCCACGACCACCTTCATTATCGGCTCTTGAATAACCGATTTGGCTTTGGCATATCCCTGCAAAAAAGCACCGCGGGCTGCAGCCTGAAATGCCATATCGGAAGAATCCACTGAGTGAGAGGCACCGTCGTTGATGACGACTCGAATTCCGGTGACGGGGAATTCCATCTTTGGCCCTTTCAGCAGGCAATTTTTGAACCCTTTTTCACAGGCCGCGATGTACTGGGTCGGAATTGCGCCCCCCACCACTTTGTTTTCAAAAACAAAATCTTCGTTCTGAACCGGTTCCATATAGCCGGTAACCCTTCCGAATTGGCCGGCACCGCCGGTTTGTTTTTTGTGAGTGTAGTCAAATTCGGCCTTCTGGGTAATGGTTTCACGATAGGCCACCCGCGGCGGACTGGTGGTCACTTCAGCTTGATACTCGCGCCGCATCCGTTCAATATAGACATCCAGATGCAACTCGCCCATCCCGGAGATAATCGTATCGCCGGTTTCGGCATTCACGAATACCTTAAAGGTGGGGTCTTCTTTGGTAAATCGCCCCAAGGCTTTGGACACATTGACGTCCGATTTGTTGTCTTTCGGAAATATGGCCAAAGATATGACCGGTTCGGGCACATACATGGAGGTCATGGTCAGACCGAGTCCCTGAGCAACAAAACTGTCACCGGAAGCACAGTCAATACCGAACAGCGCTCCGATATAGCCGGCAGGGATGGTTTCGATATCTTCCATCTGATTCGAGTGCATCCGAATAACCCTGCCGACCTTTACTTTTTTCCCAGAGCGCACGTTGACGATCGTATCGCCTTTCGCCAGAGACCCCTGATAGACACGAACATAGGTTAGTTGACCGTAGGGGCCATCTTCTAGCTTAAAGGCCAAAGCGACCAAGGGCTTGTCTATTTCGTTGCTCAGCACCACCGGTTGTTCAGCATTGTTCATGTCCAGGGCCTCGTTTTCAATGTCCAGCGGGCATGGCAGCAACTGGGTAACCGCATTTAAGAGAGGCTGAATGCCTTTGTTCTTATAAGCAGAGCCGATATAAACCGGCGTCAGCTTGCGTTCAATGACGCCCTGGCGTACAGCCGCCAAGATCATCGCTTCGGTGACCTCGGTTTCTTCCAAAATCGCTTCGGTCAGCGCATCTGAAAACATGGAAGCTTGATCAATGAGGTGTTCACGGGCAGCTTGCGCTGCAGCCAACCGTTCTGCCGGTATCTGAGCGTGGCGAACGGATTCGCCTTTATCACCATCAAAATAGACAGCCTGCATCGAAACCAGGTCGATAACGCCTTCGAAGCCCGCCTCCAAACCGATGGGTAGTTGCATGGCGACGGCATTATGTCCCAGTTTATCTTTCAACTGCGCAATCACCCGTTCTGGATTGGCACCGCTACGGTCACACTTGTTAATAAAGGCGATACCGGGCACTTTATAGCGCTTCATCTGCTGGTCGACAGTAATTGACTGCGATTGAACACCGGCGACGGCACACAGAACCAGAATGGCGCCGTCCAAGACCCGCAGGGAGCGCTCAACCTCTATGGTAAAGTCGACATGTCCGGGCGTGTCAATGATGTTGATCTCGTGGTCTTGCCATTCGCAATAGGTGGCGGCTGAAGCAATGGTGATGCCGCGCTCCTTTTCAAGTTCCATGGAATCCATGGTGGCACCGACACCGTCTTTGCCCTTCACATCGTGCATCGTGTGAATACGCTGGGTGTAAAACAGGATGCGTTCAGTCAAGGTGGTTTTGCCAGAGTCAATATGCGCACTGATACCAATATTTCTGACCTTATTGATGTCTGTCTTCATGTAGTGTTCCTTCACCGTTTAGGATTGAAAACCCCCATCTGTTGAAACACGCGATGGGGGCAGCTGGTTTTCAATTTAAAACGGCAGTATTTAATGATCTGTTTGGTTTTTGTCAAGCACTTTTTTTACAGGCGTTTTTTTCTTTTCAATCGTTTGGTTGCCGGACGTCTTCTTAGAAGCACATAGGTGGCGCCGGCACCACCGTCGCATAAGCGGGCACTGGCGTATGCCATGACCCATTTGCGCCATGGTCCGCTGGTGAGCCATTGAATTACCTTTGTTTTTAATACCGGATCAGCTGGTGAAGATAGACCGCGCCCGTGTATGATGAGAATCATTCTCTTGCCGCTGGCAATACTTTCTTTGAAAAAATGGTCAAAAAGGGTTCGGGCACTTTCGACACTTTGACCGTGAAGGTCGATATGGCCCTGAACGGCAAACTCTCCGCTGTGAAGCCGTTTGGTTACTACGCGGCTTACGTTATAGCCCGTACCTTCAATATATTCGGCGGTATCGGCCACCACAAACCCTTTGCCGCTTTTCACCAGCTCTTCGAGCTGAAGCAGTACATCGGATTCATTCGTCTTATCTGTCGCTGAAACGATACCTTTTGGGGGTTCAATATCAGTGCAGATATTGTGCGGAAGCCTTTCAACATCTGCCATAGCAGCCTCAAACATCTGTTTGTCTTGGTCCGGATTAATTTCAGACGCCGGGGCTTTCGCTGCCAGATGGTCTGATTTTTCTTTGAGCGTAGCCGAGCGATTGTCCAACAGGGTTTTAAGATCTTTAAATGGGCGAAAAAGCCCCTTTTTTGAAAAGGATTTTTTCATATTAACGCTTTTCCGAACACGACTGTTTTGATAGCGATCCGTTAAGAACTACTATAAGCTCTTTTTTCAGAGAAAACAAATGCCCAAATTTATCAAGGCTGGCCGCCATTTCAAAGTTGATTTATTCAGGATTCGTATTATGATGTGAGTCTTAACCACCATAGAAGTTATTTTTCAGCGAAACACTGCCACTAGCAGAGAGATCAAATGGATTTGATGCAACGATGTCCGGATAAGGTCGTTGATGCGGCAACGGCTGTATCTCAGATTAAAAGCGGCGGCCGTGTGTTTATCGGCACCGGATGCGGTGAGCCCCAGCATCTGATCAAGGCCATGGTCAATGAGTCCACCATTCAAGACATCATGGTCTATCAAATGCTGTCATCGACATTTGCACAATACATTGACGATGAATCATTTCGGCGAAGATTTTCTCCCAAACTGTTTTTTATCAGCGACAGCATGCGTAAAGCGGCTTTTGAAGGGAAAATTGACTACATTCCAGCCTATTTATCTCAGATTCCTCGGATGTTTGCCAGCCACCGCATCGGGCTGGATGTGGCACTGGTTCAGGTCAGCCCGCCCGATAAGTTTGGTTACTGCAGTCTGGGAGTTTCGGTCGATATTACCCGCTCCGGATTAGAACATGCCAGTCAGGTGATTGCCCAAGTCAATCCACGAATGCCGCGTACCTGGGGTGACAGCTTCGTGCATATAGATGAGATCGATTGGCTGGTGCCTTATGGGGAACCCCTGGTGGAGATGTTTCCAGCGGTCAAGCATACGGAGATCGCACGCCGGATTGGGCATTTTTTATCCCAGTTGGTAGATGATGAGGCCACGCTGCAAATCGGGTTCGGTCATTTGCCGGTAGCTATTGTGCAGTCCCTGGATCGAAAAAAAGACCTGGGTCTTCATACCCAACTGATTACGGATGGATTGCTGCCGTTATTTGAAAAGAACGTGATAACCAACAAGAAAAAATCGTTGTTGCCGGGCAGGGTGGTGGCTTCGCTGTGTATGGGGTCAAAAAAATTGTACGATTATGTCGATAACAACCCCACCTTTTATTTTCGCTCTTCCGAATTTGTAAACGATCCCACTGTGATTGCGCGCAACGACCATCTGATCTCCATCAGCTCTGCGTTGGAGGTGGATCTAACCGGTCAGATCTGTTCGGATTCCGTGGGACATATGTTCTACAGCGGCATCGGAGATCAGGTTGACTTTCTCAGGGGCAGCTCCATGTCCAAAGGTGGCTTTTCCATCGTGGCGCTGCCATCGACGGCGCAAGACGGAGCGGTATCACGCATTGTGCCGCATTTAAGTGAGGGCGCCGGGGTCGCCACCACCCGCGGGGATGTCAATTTTATCATTACCGAATACGGTATTGCCGAGCTGCAGGGTAAAAGCATTTATCAGCGCGTCATGGAGCTGGCGCAAATTGCGCATCCTAAATTTCGCGAACAGCTTATCAATGCGGCCAAACAGCGACACTATATTTTTGCTGACCAACTGCCACCCTCCACTGAAGATCTATTGTTTCTCGAAGGATACAAGAGCATATACACATTGAAAAACGGCAAAGCAGTTGAATTTCGCCCCTTGCTGCCTTCGGATGAGATTGCATACCGTAATTTCTTTTATTCTCTGCAGGAAAAAACCATTTATATGCGGTTTTTCTATCGAATGCGTTCCTTTTCGCATGAGGTTGTGCAAAAGCACTGGGCCAGTGTTGATTACCATAAGAACATGTCCATTATCGGACTTGTTCAAAAAGGAGGCCATAAAGAGATTATTGCCATTGGCACCTATGCATATGAACGTGATCAGCAGGCTGAAATTGCATTTGTCGTTCGTGAAGACTACCAGTCAATGGGGATTGCTTCATACCTGTTGAGCGTACTTGAAAAAATCGCCAAAAAAAATCAATACACCCATTTTTCGGCCACAGTTTTGCGGGAAAATGCGGCCATGATTCAGGTTTTCAAAAAGCGCTATCCAAATTTAAAAGTTTCCGTCCGGAGCGGCAATGAGATTATGATGACGATGGATCTATCCGATTCTAAAACCAGCCCTTAATCGCCACGCTCAAAATCCCAACCCTAAGTTCGACTATACGTATAGATGTGTAGTAGTCAAATGACCGGGACCAAGCCCGCATCCGCTACCCCGAGCGAATGGTTTTTCGAACGCCATGCGGTCTGAACCACCGCCAATGCGGGCATGAAATGAAACATAACTGTCAGGACGCAAAGATTTAGCTTGCTAAAATAGCGTTTTTTTTGTAATTTAAGAAACATAAGTGTTGTTTTTTAACTTTCTGTTGTTTTGGGCGTTGCAGGGTGTATCTGTTCAAAAATATTAAAGTTTTTATATAAATTACCGATTCTAAGGTTGTTGACGCACCCTGAAACATGCAGGACGTCAAAACTGCCAGCAAAATGTTACAGTGATGGCAATAGGTGAAATGCGCCATCTTTAGAACTAGGGCTCACTATAGCTGGCAAAACCGTTTTTCGGATGTGGATGCGGTTGCATCTGTCTTGAGCGGGTGGGGTTTTCACAAACGGTCCTGATCCCGAAACAGGTGCGTAGGTTAATATAGGCGCGTTCGTCAAACAGGACAACATACGATTCAGGAGGGGCAATTGTCATACACGCTTGGTCAAAAACAGCTCGATAGCATTGAGGATATTTTAAATCAGGACCTGATTGAAAATGGGGTTCGTTGTGTTTTTCTGATTGATATGGCCGGTAATATTATTGCCAATCTCGACAATGGAGAAAAGCAGCACGATATCTATTCACTGGCCGCCCTGGCTGCCGGTAATTTTGGTGCTGTCAGCGCGATGGCCAAAATCATCGGTGAAAACGAATTTTCATTGCTGTTTCATAAAGGTACAAAAGAAAATATCCATTTCAATAAGATAACCACCGAATTTTTACTGATTACTATATTCGGCAATGATATCTCTTTGGGTTTTTTGAGATTGAAAGTCGCCGATTCTGTTGACCAATTAAAAACAATACTAGGGCCGCTTCTGTCGCTTTAAGAACGGCGATCCAGCATTATTAGCGAGCATGTATGTTTGTTATTTTTTGTGTTTAACTATCGCATGGCATTCGTAAACTTAAAAAATAAAGAAATCCAGGTAAAAATTGTTTATTACGGCCCCGGTAGGGGCGGCAAAACCACGAACCTGGAATATATATACAAAAAGTTTGGAAAGCGCATCAAAACTGAGATGGTCACGGTAAAAACCCACGGTGATCGAACGCTTTTCTTTGACTTCTTGCCGTTTGATATTGGCCTGATCAATGGGTATGCAGTTAAAATTCAACTGTATACCGTACCCGGACAGGTGAAATACAATGCCACCCGGCGTCTGGTCCTCAGAGGTGTCGATGGTATCGTTTTTGTGGCTGATGCGATGGCCGTGCGTCGTGAAAAAAACATATTGTCCTTAAAAAATCTTCAGGAAAATCTTGCCAACTATAAAAAGAGTATCTTTAAGATTCCGTGTGTCATGCAATATAACAAGCTGGATCTTTTAGAGCAGGGAATTCCGTTGCTGACGACAGATACGCTTGAAAAAGATCTGAATGACCAGCTCAAAAGGCCTTCTTTTTCAGCCAGTGCTTTGAAAGGCACCAATGTCGTGGCAACCTTGAAAAAAATCATCTCAATGACCGTGGCATCTATTAAACGGGATTTGAAATAGGAGGGGAAATTGGGCGACAAAACCAAAGACAACAACCTAGACTCTGAGATCGCCAAACGCCTCGATGATCTTTTCGGAGGAGGAGAGGATAATTCCGATGATGATTCGCCCATCGAAGCCGATGGCCAAGATACGGCCAAAAATGAACCGCAAAAAGAGCAAAGCCCTGCTGCCGAAGCGGAAATATTGGATCTTAAGGAAGTCTCTGCCGCTCAGACGGGCAGTGAGAGTGTGCCGGATGATTATCCCCTAGCCGAATTGAAAAACCTGGTATTGTCAATCGACTGGGAGATTACGGAAGAGGCCTTAGCTGATTTGCTGTCGGAAATTAATAATCTGAAAAATACTTACCAAAACGAAAAGATTATTTTGATGTTCCTTCAGCTGCTGACATCTCTGGGACAATATATCAAGATCAATCGTGGCAATGCACATCCCAAAACCTTTAAGATTTTAAATTCGGTTTACTCACGCCTGGAAGAGGTAATACTGGCAGAAGACATGTCAGAGGCAGACAGGAAAAATTTATTGCGCGCTGAGATGCAAAAATACAAGCAGCTTAGAAATAAGGTTTCAAAGAATAAAGCGGCCAAGAGAGGACGAAAAGAAGTTCAGAAGGTAGACAGCGCTGAGCATCAAGCTAAGACAGCAGAGCCTTCAGAGCCGGCTCACATCGCATCACCGGCCGACCCGCCAGGTGAAGCGGTCCTCGCTCTAACGCCTGAATCTCTGGCCGAAGCGATAAATGAATTAAAACAATACATTCATTCCGAGTTGAATGCCCTAAAAAAGGAACTAGAAAAACTCCAAAAATTTAATTAGCATTCCCACTAAATCCCCTTTGTCCGGAATGAAAAAAATCACAAGCGAATGGGATTTATTGTCAACTGCTTCCATGCAGCTATTGCGTCGACCCCAAGCTATAAGCGACACCGATGAGGTAACAAAATGGATTTTTCGTCAAGCGAATTATCCGCTATGATTTTCAAGCGTGTCGTCCGACAAGATATTGAAGAATTCCCGCTCGATCCCCAGATGCTTTCCGTATTTATGGAATTAGACGGAAAGACACCCTTGGGCCGGGTGGCACAGAAAGCTGGAATCACAATGAGTTCAATGCGTGAGCTTATTGCTAAGCTGATGCAAAATGGGCTGGTTCAAAAGGTGGAGCAAGGCATTGCTACACTGGATAAAGATTTTTTCGATTATCTAGTGGTCCATCTCTCACTGGCCGTCGGTCCCATTGCTCAGGTGCTAATTGAAGAAGAAGTTAGTCGGCTGGGCTATAAGCTATCCCAGTTCCCGGGGCATTGTGTCGCCGAACTCATCGATAATCTTGCCCGCGAGATTCGACGTGAAGACAAAAAAGATGTTTTTCTAAAATCAATGGCCGTCAAAATACGTGAAAAAAAATATTTATCACCATGAGCAGCCTTTTTTAATTGTTGAAGAGTCACCCTTAAATGTTTCTGTCACCTGAGCGTCTATATAAGTATCTGTCTGATCTGACCTGTTCGGTTTTCTAAGGAGCGTAACCATGATTGTCATCTGCGAGGAATGTGGGAAAAAGTACCGAATCGATCCTTCCAAAATAAGAGGTGCTGCAGCGCGTTTTAAATGCCGCGTGTGTACCCACATGATCACGGTCTCAAAGCAACCCGCTACGGCGCCCGAGGCGCCAACAGTTGAAGAAGTGGCTGCTGAAGCGGCAACCGATTCAACGTCAGATGAGATGCCGGCGGCTGAACCTGAGATCAAGCTGGACGGATCCGGCGCTAAACACGCAGCGTCAACGCGCAAAACCGGCCTGCTGAATTTGCGTGTCAAAATGCTGTTATTGTTCTTTCTTATTCCGATGCTTCTGCTCATTGGTGCCAGCCTACTGTATTTATGGCAGCAGGACAAAATGGCAACGCTGATTACCGATGAGAGCACCAATGTGGTTAACCAAATGGCGGAAAAGAAAATTGAGGATCTATCGACAGCGGTTGCCATCCAATGCCGTTTGTATCTGCTGGCAAATCCGGAACTGGTCAAAGAAGACTTTATGAATGATATGGGCTTTAAAACCCTGGCTGTCCAAAAAGTCGGCCTGACCGGCTATACGGCGCTTTATGAGATGCCGGATGCCGATGGTGTCTGGCGCACCTGGGCCCATGTTAATCCAAAGATTATCGGTATTGATATGTCCACATTGAAAAAACCGTTGGGTCGTAATTTTCCCGGTTTCTGGAAGATTTATACGGGTGTTAAAGGGGGCAAACGCTCTCAAGGATATTACACCTGGCAAGACAAAGATGGTAAATTTCGCGAAAAATTTATGGTCTGCACGCCTGTTGCAGGGACGCCGTATGTGGTTGCCGCAACGACCTATTTAGATGAGTTTCATGGACCCGTTAATTTGATGCAAAAACGCGCCGGTGAACTGACCCAAAAAACGCGCTGGATCATATGGGCCATCCTCGGTGGGACTGTATTGCTGATAGGCCTGATCGTTTTAATCTACAGTCATCGGCTGACTGCAAAGATCAAATCATTAACCGATGTCGCCGAGCGCATCAGCATCGGAGACCTGGGCATTGAAATAAAAACAAAAGCCAGAGATGAAATCGGAGAACTGGCTGAAGCCATATCGCGAATGCAGGAAAGCATTCGCATGTCAATAGAACGCCTGCGTCGGCGCTGATTGGTCATGCCGTCTCATTGTTTGGAAATGCCGGTGATGTCTGGGATATCACCGGAAAAAGTGGCAGTGCCTATTGGGTCCGCGTTATAAGATCGTATCTAAGGAGTCAACATGGTTGTTATTCCAAAACAGCAGCCTGTGCTTGAAAATTTAAACGCCTATTATCTAGATGTAAGAAAGCTTTTGGAGCATTTTCAGGGTGAAATCGGATCAGGTGGTGTTCATTTTAAATCGCACGCATCCGAGGGTGTTATTTTCTTCGATCAAGATCAGCTGTTAAGTGGTGTATTTAAAGATAGACATCTCACCCTTGCAGGCGATGCAGCGGTCGAGCGCCTCATGGCGGCCGACCCGGCGCATAATTTTCATGTAAACGTCTATCAGATCGATCTAGAAGAAGTCTATTACTGGGCCGGTATTCCAACTGCAGAAAAAATTTACAAAGACCTGAGCACTGAATTTACAGATCTCGAAGGCCTCATCAAAAAAATGAGCTCAGAAAAACTGACTGGCTATATTGACATCAGTATCGGTAGCGGCGCGCAAAGTGGCTTTATCTTCTTAATCAACGGGAAAATCAAGGGGGGCACCTGTTCTTGGAGCAACGGTGCGCCAAGTCCTTCCAGCGAACATCAGCAGCTACTTATTGAGAAAACCAAAGAACAGGGAGGCACCTTTAACGTTTGCCGAATTCAACTAAAAAACATCCAACACATATCAACACTGATGGCGGCAAAAGAGGAAACTTCAGATAACGCCATTATAATGATAGAGGCTTTGCTCGCCATATTCGAAGTGGTGGTTTCTGAAAAATCGAAAAAAAAGACGGATTTTCAAAAATTGCTCAAACAAAAATGTGTTGCTAATGCAGACCGCTTTGCTTTTTTGGACCCGTTTGCAGGCGAATTCGAATATGCTGGTAAAAAAATCACCTTTTCCGGGCAGGTTAGCGACACAGACCTGGTGCAGGGTGTGGTTGAGGTTGTCAAGGAAATGGCCCATGACTTGGGGTTGTTTTCAGCGCTTTTGCAGAATCTGGAGTTGTGGTCACAAGAATATGCAGAAGAGTTGGTCTATCATGATGTTATCTTTACAGAAATTGACATTTAACTTTGCGAGCGTTTGTTTGCCGATATTGGACATTGGACTTAAGCTATGCCCCACAAGAAAATGAGCGTTCGCAATTTTATTCCAAACCCTTTTAGCAAGGCTTGGCCCCATGGGTGGCGAAAATTTAATGCATAACGGAGATTATTCTGCTCGCAGGGCTGCTGAGTTCTTTGACGGCCTACCAGCGCCCCTGTTTCGCTCCACCGTTGAAGGTAAAATAGTTTATTGCAACCAAGCATTTGCGAATCTATTGGGCTTTGAGTCCGCGCGGGACCTTGTTGATTATCCGGTCGTGGAATTTTATCAGAACAAAAAGGATCGCGGCCATATCGTTCATACGGTCATTAAGGCCGGCGGGGTTTTCGATCTGCCTGTGGCGCTTAAAAAAAAGGACGGTACGCCCATATGGTGTGCGATTACCGCTAAAGCCATCCTTGATGATGACGGTATCGTCACCAATCTGGATGGTGTTCTAAAGGAAATTACCGCCGATATTGATCCCAACACGGGCACACCCAAAATTGAAGGACCTGCTGGAAATCTGCCCCAGATGATCATTATGTTTGATCTTCGCGGAGAGTTGATCAATGTGAATCCGGCAGCGCAAGAATTCTTCGGCGTACCCAAGAGCAAGTTGGTGGGAAAATCGCTATCTGAGTTTTTGGCACCCAGCGACCGGGACCTGTTTATGATTTTTCTGGCGGATATTTTTAAAATCGGTCGCAGCGAAACAATATTGTCCATTTTGGACGGCAAATCAAAAGTGCGCCATCTTAAATGTCAGGCCTTCTTGATCAAAACAAACGGGCGCGCACATCATATCAAATGTATTACCAAAGATGTGACCCAAATTCTCATTCAACAACGACAACAGGCGGAAAGTCAAAAATTTCAGGGCGTTTTGGAAATGGCCGGCGGTGTGGCCCATCGCTTGAATCAGCCGTTGACCATTGTCAATAACCAGATCAATGAAATCTTGTCTGAAATGAAAGAGGACAACCGACTTTATGCAAAGATCGTTAAAATTCATAATCAGATTAAGAAAATGAATGATATTACCGATAAATTAGGCAGGATTAGAAAATATGAGGCCATGGACTATGTTGCCGGCATTAAAATCGTCGACATCGAAAAATCCTCCTGGTCCAATGATCCCAAGGAAGACCAATGATAAAGAACGTTCTGCTGGTAGATGATGACACAGAGATGCTGCATGCCCTCAAAGAGGGCTTCAAGCGCTACTTGGAGTCCTTTGCTGTATTGTTGGCTGAGGACGGTGTGCAAGCTCTTGAAGTTTTGAAACAAAATATCATTTCCTTGGTTGTTACCGACTTGAAAATGCCCAATATGGACGGTTTTGAATTACTGGCCCATATCATGCAGCATTACCCGGACATACCGGTCATTATTATTACCGGTTACAGCACGCCGGAAATGGAACAACTTGCACGTGAGGGGGGGGCGGTCGGTTATATTGCCAAGCCTTTTTTGATCGAAAATTTGGCCCGTCAGATTTTAATAACACTAAGAAAGGAATCTGAAGGCGGCACCCTGCATAACATATCTTCCGGTATGTTTTTACAGTTAATTGAAATGGAGCAAAAAACCTGTACGATTCGCTTGGAGGAAAAAGCTAGCGCCCAAAAAGGAATTTTATTTTTCAGAGATGGTGAATTGTTAGATGCACGGGTCAACAAAATGCAAGGGGAGGCTGCCGCTCATATAATTTTTTCATGGGATGCGGTCAATCTTTCAATCCAGAATGGCTGCGCTTTAAAGGAAAATAAAATTCACAGCGATTTGCAACCGCTTATTTTGGAGGCCATGCGACGTAAAGATGAGGAAGAAGAGCCGGAAGTCGTGCCCGAAGGTGTCATGGAGCAGATTAAGTCTCAGCCGGAAACACCGGTGCAACGGCTTAACCGGCTCAAGGCGAAAATAGAAGCAGAAATCGGGCAGCAATGTGGCCTGGAAGATTTATACCAGGATGCACTCTGGGACAGCCATGTCACACAGCTATCGAAAATTGGGACGTTTTTCAATATGGGTAAATTTATGCTCGCATACATTGATAAGGGTGATAGCAACGATTACATTCTGGTACCGGGTCAAAAGACCACAGTGCTTACCGTTGATCCCCGGTGCCCCAGAGATAAAATTTTGAGGGTTATCAGCAACTGATGCGGGAATTGTTTAATGACATATTAAATACTGAGGGCGTAGCCGGCATCATGCTGTTTGAGGCCAACGGTGAATTGCTTTTTAAAGACTTTCTGATGGCACCCAAAGAGGCACCCGAACAACGGGATTGGAAATTCTTTATTGAATCTCTTGAGGGCATGCGCGAGACCGACTTGATTTTTGAAAAAGGCCGCGTCTATATCCGTAAAACGGAGATGGGGTATTTAGTGATCTTAATGTCGCTATACGTGCCGATTGCAATAATTCGGTTAAATTGTGACATTCTGTTGACATCTCTGCAACCGGCGAAATCCGGTCGAAAATTCGGACGACTATTTAAAAAATAAAGGAAATTTTTATTGTCGTGTTACCTTAAATGAAAGGGCCATAAATTTAAATGAGCACTGAGATCGAATCCAAAATAAACGAGGCCGAAGTTTGCCGTTCGATGGGTCTTTTTGAAGATTCTCTTAGAATTTATGAAAACATTATTGAGATCGTTTCAGCAGACCAGGATAGCCAGACCCACGATAAAATTCAAAAACGTATCCGTTTGCTCAAACATGAAATTGACAATGAAGAGCAGACCGCACCCAAAGGGGTTTCAGCCCAAGACATTACTTTGCTGCGAAACAGTTTGTCTAATCAGGGAGATGTCCCGGCAATTTTAGACAGCGCTTCTGCTTTCAAGGAAATGGGTCTTCATGGCGAGGCGCTGCCTGAATATGCCAAGCTATTAAAAGAAGATTATCCGATTGCTAAGATAATGCCCGAAATCAGTGAATGTCTCATAAAGCTACATTCTCCCTCCAAGGCATCTGAAAAATTCGACAAACTGATCAAACCGCTAAAACTGGCCAATGAGGCTACGGCCGAGATTTTCTTTCTTTTTGGCCAAGAGATGGAAAAACGCGATCATCGCGAAGTGGCCCTCGACAACTATAAGGCAGCCAACAAGTTGGCTCCGGATAATACGGAAATCAAAAAGCGGATGGATTCGATTGCCCGCTCCTTCACAAGCGGTTCCAAATACGATTACCTATTGCGTGAGAAAATGGTGACGACCGAGCAGCTGCAGCAGGCATTTACTTTGGCCAAAAAGATGAACAAAAGTGTCGAATTTGTTCTGATTGAACACAACAAGATCAATAAGGCGGTCATCGGCAAATCCTTTTCGCTTTTCTACGATACCCAATTTCGCGAGTATGATCCCTCTTTTACGGTTCCGGTGGAGCTGTTGTCCAATCTGAAAAAAGCGTTTTTGCTCAACGAATACTGGGTTCCCATGGCCTGGGATAAAGAAGGAGTGGAGATTCTTGTCGACGATCCGCGGGATCTGAACAAAACCGATAATATCAAGGCCTTGATGAAATCAAATCGGATCAATTTTACCGTCGCCACCCGTGAAGACATCGAGCAATACATCAAACTGTTCTTTGACGGGGGTCAGGCGGTCCAGGATTACAAAACCGCTGATCAAGCGATGGATGATTTTGACTTAATTCCGGATGTTTCATTTGAAGAAGAAGAGGAAGAGGAAGAGGAAGATGAAGGCTACGACGAGGCTTCTGGCAAAATCGTCAAGCTGGTGGATCAAGCCATTATCGCTGCATATCGTAAAAATGCCTCCGATATTCATATCGAGCCCTCATCGATTGCCAAATCAACATCTATCCGTTTTCGATTGGATGGCGTTTGCCAGGAGTATATGAAAGTTCCCAATTCAATGGTTCGCGGAATCGTTTCTAGGGTCAAAATCATGTCTAACCTGGATATTGCTGAACGGCGGCTGCCCCAGGATGGAAAGATCAAGTTCAAGCGTAAAGGCGTGCCCACATTTGAACTCCGGGTGGCCACCTTGCCCACTCAAGGGGGGTTTGAAGATGTGGTTCTCCGAATATTGGCCTCGGCTGGGGCGATGGAACTCGGAGAGATGGGTATGACCGAGCGCAACACCAAGGCAATGAAACGCATCATCGCCAAGCCTTATGGGCTGGTTTTGGCCGTGGGCCCCACCGGTTCAGGCAAAACCACATCGCTGCACGCGATCCTCAGCTATATCAACAAACCGGGAATCAAAATCTGGACGGCCGAAGATCCGATTGAAATCACCCAGGGTGGGTTGCGCCAGGTGGAGGTAAAACCGAAAATTGGTCTGGATTTTGCGCGGGTGATGCGGGCGTTTCTGCGGGCCGATCCGGATGTCATTATGATCGGTGAAATGCGCGATGAGGAAACGGCCTCCATCGGGATTGAGGCATCTTTGACGGGTCATCTGGTCTTTTCCACCCTGCACACCAACAGTGCTCCCGAAACCATTACCCGCTTGCTCGACATGGGGCTCAACCCCCTTAATTTCTCTGATGCATTTTTAGGTGTGCTGGCCCAGCGCCTGACGCGCCGCCTGTGTAAAGACTGTATGGAAGAATATCCGCTGACCAAAGAAGAATATGAGATGATATATGTCGATTACGGCGAAAAATATTGGGCGCAAACCGGTATCGAGTATGATCCGGACATGACCCTTTGCAAGTCCGTCGGCTGCGACGCGTGCTCCAACACCGGTTACCGCGGCCGGATGGGTATCCATGAGCTTATGGAAGGAACGGCCAAAATCAAATTGATGATCAAAAAGCAGGCCAATACTGAAATGCTTTTTGCCCAGGCCATGAAAGAAGGAATGTCCACCTTGCGGCAGGATGGCATTATGAAAGTATTCAAAGGATTCACGGATATGGCAGAAGTAAGGCGGGTGTGTATTAATTAAAAAAGGTTCCAGGGTTTCAGGTTCAGGGTTCAAGGTTTTCCAAGTTCAGAAATCAAGCGATTCATCTTTCATTCTAAAATTACCCTATCTATCCCCTATTTTTGATGGAAATTGGTTCCCGTGAGTGGCAAAACCTGATTAAAAACGGTGCACAGCAATTGGGCATCGCCATCGATAAGCGCATCTGCACTGCGTTTGCCACCCATGCTGCCGAGTTGCTCCACTGGAACCGCAAAATCAACCTGACGACCATCACCGCGCCTCGCGATATTGCCAGCAAGCATTTCTTAGACTCGCTGGTGCCTGCCAAATTCATTCCTGAAAAGGCGCGATTGCTCGATATTGGTGCCGGAGGCGGCTTTCCGGGTCTACCGCTAAAGATTTTAAAACCATCCTTATCCGTTTTGCTGATCGACGGGGTTCGCAAAAAAATCAACTTTTTAAAGCACGTCCTCCGAACACTCGGCATGAATCAATGTGAAGCCCTTCACATCCGTGCTGAAAAACTAAGGGAGGACCCTAAACATCTAAATTCCTTTGATGTCATTATCAGTCGAGCGCTATCTGATTTAACATCTTTTGTGAGAAACGCTGTGCCGCTGCTGGCAAAGCAGGGAAGAATTATTGCACTCAAAGGGGAGGTGGATCAAAAAGCGTTGGCAGCACTGCAAACGGTTTTGTCCGCTGATCGATATACAATTGAAGTGGAATATTACCGCCTGCCTGACGTCGACCAGCGGCGATCGATCGTTATCATCAGACCTTTTAACGAACCAATCCCATGACGTCCATTTTGAATGCCCACACCCTTTGGTTGATCTAAAAATAACTGCTGGCATCCCAGCAATGGGTGCATAGTTTTTCTTTTGGCATACCGATGGCGGCAACCAGATCCTCCAGTTTCTGGTACTGCAGGGAGGTCAGTTTCAATCGCTGTCTGATCTGATCGACCATGGCATGGTTTTTTTCCGATCCGGCCGTGGCATAATCGGTTAAATGTTTATCCTCTGCGCCTTCCAGTGTGGCAATGGCTTTGCAGCCGGCCAAATCCATCGTGGATCGTGATGTTGAGAAATTTAAGAAATCGCATGGATAAATCAGGGTAGGGCAGGCCGGTCGCATGTGCACTTCTTCAGCACCATATTCATATAAAATCTGAATCGTGTCCTGCAGCTGGGTGCCGCGTACGATCGAGTCCTCGCAAAAAAGAATCCTCTGGCCCTCGATCAGCTCTTTTATGGGGATCAGTTTCATTTTGGCGACCAGATCCCGGATGCTCTGATTCTGGGGCATAAAGCTGCGGGGCCAGGTCGGCGTGTACTTAACAAAAGGTCTGACATAAGGGATATTTTTTTCGTGGGCATACCCGATGGCGTGCCCAATACCGGAATCCGGGATACCGGCGACAAAGTCGATATCGACGTTGTCATTTTTGGCCAGGAGCCGGCCACAACGATTGCGAGTGGCTTCCACATTGATACCTTCGTAGCTGGTCGCCGGATAGCCATAGTACACCCATAAAAATGCGCAGATCTGCATCTGGTCATACGGAGGTTTTTTCTGCTCGATGCCCTCGGCCGTAATTAAGGCAATCTCACCGGGCCCCAGATTTATGTCCATCTCATAACCCAGATTGGGAAAGGAACAGGATTCCGATGCTGCTGCATAGGCCCCCTCCTTTTTACCAATCACGATGGGGGTGCGCCCCAATTTGTCTCGTGCTGCATAAATACCGTATTCGGTGAGCAAAAGCATCGAGCAGGAGCCTTTGATGGCCTCCTGGGCATGCTGAATCCCGGCTTCAAAGGATTCCGCCTCGCTGACCAGCATCGCCACCAGCTCGGTTGGACTGGTTTCGCCGCCGCTCATTTCTGAAAAATGCCGCTTACTGTTCAGGGCTTTAGCGGCCAGCTCTTCGATATTATTAATTTTGCTGACCGTTACAATCGCAAAAGTCCCCAAATGAGAGCCTATGATCAGCGGCTGCGGATCATGGTCGCTAATAATGCCGATACCTTTGTTTCCATGCAATTTTGGAAGATCCGGTTCGAATTTAGACCTGAAATAGTCATTTTCGATGTTATGGATCGATCGCGAAAAATCTTTTGAATTCAACACCGCAATGCCGCCGCGCTTGGTGCCCAGGTGAGAATGATAATCGGTACCGTAAAATAGATCACTCAAACAGTCATTTTTAGACACACAACCAAATAATCCTCCCATTATGCAGCTCTCCTTTCAGGTGGACTCAGCTTTTCAGATGGATGAATTCCACGCGCAGGTCCTCACCATTGATGTGAATCAAAGCAGCCGACCCTGGATGACCCAGCTTGGGATAGGATGCACTTCCGGGATTCACATATGTAACCCCGTTTTTTTGATAGACATCCGGGCGGTGGGTGTGACCGCTGATGACGGCTTTATAGCCTGCTTTTTGCGGGTCTTCTTTCAGTCGGCCAGTCATGTGCAGCACAAACAATACGACGCGACCGATCTCTATAATTTCGCTTTGCGGCAACGCGTTGGCCCAGTTTCCAAAATCCATATTGCCGCGGACCGCCATAACCGGTGCTATTTTTGACAATTTGTCTAACACCATTGCATCGCCGATGTCGCCGGCATGAATAATAAGATCAACATTTTTAAAGGCCTTCTGCACCTCAGGCGCCAATTGTCCGTGGGTGTCGGAAATCACACCGATCAAATGGATGTCCGCGGGGTTTAGTTTTCTGACCATTTTACACATCCTATATTGTCGGTATGCTGCCCCATATTCTGTTTATAGGATCAGTTAATCAGGCAGCCTCGCTGAATTCGTTTATCAGGCCAATCGCGATCCATTCGGTACCTTTTGCTGTGGCTCTGCCAAAATAACGTCACCATTTTCAAGGATAAAACCGGTCACCAAAAACTCAGACATGAAGTGTGCAATTTGTTTTGGTGGGAAATTGATGACACCGATGATTTGACGCCCAAGGAGGTCTGATTTGGAATAGTGTTTGGTGACTTGGGCACTGGATTTTAATGTGCCGAAATCGCCAAAATCCGCCCAAATTTTATATGCTGCCACCTTTGCTTCCGGGAAATCTTCCACGCGGTTGATCGTACCGGCGCGCAGTTCAATTTTTTCAAAATCCTGCCAGGATATTGTTTTCATCCACCTAAATCTTTGTATAATTTGGGCACAGCATAAACAGAATGAAGCAGATTGCGCAAGCCCAACGGGTCGTTGAAGGAAATTGATTTTTACGGGAACTCTAAACCAGATGTCAAGGATATTTCGTGTTTTGGGCGAGTGTTAGGCTGGCAATCTTAGCTGAAATGTTGTGTTTCATTAGCCATCTTCAGATATTTTCACCCCGCGGCGCTGGCGTTTAAGGTCACTGCGCTTTTTTTTAGCTGTCAAACGGCGTTCCTTAGCAGCGCGGGAGGGCTTGGTTTTGCGGCGGGGTTTGGGCTTGACCAATGCCTGACGCAGCAGATCGACCAGGCGGGCAATAGCATCTTTGCGGTTTTTGTCCTGGCTCCTGAATCGATTAGCCTTAATCATCAGGATGCCGTCATCGGTCATTTTCTTGCCGGCAATTCGTTTCAGGCGTGACTGTGCCCCCTCAGACAGGATGGCTGCCTGTCGCACATTGTAACGCAGTTGTACGGTTGTGGACACTTTGTTCACATGTTGTCCCCCCGGTCCGGAGGAACGTACGAATTCCAACTCAATGTCAGATTCATCAATATATAATGTCTCGGTAACCTTGATCATTTGGGTAATGATATGTATACAATATATTCCGCCCAAACACCAGTCTGGTCTTTTTGAATTTGACTTTCTGACAACATCAGGTGATAAATATTCAAGTTTCACGTGAAAACACATTAGGTGGTGTATCTTATTAGATATCAGCACTATAAAATGATTTTCGTATCTGATGATTTAATTATCTGTTAATTAATTTTCAGGCAGGTATCATAATGGACATTTTGCAAATCATGCCTATGTTGCCATTATTTCAAATGTGGGCACAGTTAAATTCAAATGATAATTGTAATCTAATAAATTAAAGTAAAAATTTATAAAATATATATCATATATTTGAAAACATTATATATATGAAAGGATTAATTATGGAATTAGACGGTAAAAAAGTGGCTATTCCGGTGGAATCATTGTTTAATACCTTTGAATTTTGGTATCCGTTTTATCGTTTGAAAGAGGCTGGCGCTGAAGTGGTTGTCGTGGGTTCCGGCAGCGCCGAAACATATACCGGCAAGCCAGGGACCGAGGTGAGTGTGGATGTCAGCATTGAAAACGTCTCTGCTGCCGATTTTGATGGTGTTGTTATACCCGGTGGATATGCGCCGGATATCATGCGACGGTACCCGCTGATGGTGCAGCTGGTCAAAGATCTTTTTGAGCGTAAAAAGGTGGTCGCGGCAATTTGTCATGCCGGTTGGATGCTGGCCTCGGCAAAAATTTTAGCCGGCAAAACCGTCACGTCATTTTATGCAATTAAAGATGATTTGGTGCATGCCGGAGCTGAATGGGTTGACCAGGAGGTGGTTGTTGACGGCAATCTGATTACCAGCCGAACCCCAGATGATTTACCCGCTTTTATGCGGGCCATCATCAAAACATTTCAAGATTTGGGTTAACGTTGCCAAGTGCCCGCCAACTGAATGTGGTAATGCAGTTTTAGTAGACGTTTGGAGATGCCTGTGCTAAGAGGAAATTAGATATCAATCCCCTCTCTTGCAGACAACTGCTTAACTATGGGGGGAGTTGCACGGTTTACTTTTGCAGGCAAAGGAGGAGGAGATGAAAATACTGGTAGGGTATGACGGAACCAATTCAGCCAAAGATGCCTTAAATTTGGCCAAATCTCATGCCTTAGCGTTTGGCGCATCGGTTGAAGTCGTCACGTCAATGCAAAAGGGCACAGAGTCAGAAAGAAAAGACATCGAACAGGCCGAGCGGGGCTTGGAATATGCCAAAACCCTGCTCGAAGAAGCCAACATTGCATGCAACACGCATTTGCTGATTCGCGGTCTATCAGCCGGTGAGGATTTGATTGAATTTGCCAATGAGAACCAGATAGAAGAAATTGTTGTGGGCGTCAAGCGCAGGTCAAAGGTTGGCAAGTTGCTGATGGGCTCCACCGCTCAATACGTAATTTTACAGGCCAATTGCCCGGTGGTCACGATTAAATAAGGCTCTCTTGGTCGCCTTAATTCATTCGGCGAGTAGCCCCGACGCTATCAACCCCGTGATGATAACTATATGACGGGGTTTTTTATGCGGTATTTTTGCTCAGAGCGTTTTCAATCTTAGCCACTCCCAACGAACAAGCCAGCGTCAACACCAAATACATGGCTGTAATCGTAATCCAAATTTCAAAGGTCAAATAAGTGGTGGCCATCAGCTCCATTCCCTGAAAGGTTAATTCCTGGATCGAAATCACCGAGACGATGGCTGAATCTTTAATGGTGGATATAAACTGCCCGGCCAATGGTGGTAAAATGCGCTGAATAGCCTGGGGCAGGATAATAAACCGCATGCGGTGCCACTTGGATAATCCCAGGGCATCAGCAGCTTCCCATTGGCCCTTTTCAATGGACTGAATTCCAGCGCGCACGATTTCGGTCATATAGGCACCTTCAAAAATTGAAAGTGTGATCAACGCAGATATGAAAGCTGTGAATAGGGGTGGGGCGGTAAATAGAAACGTCATTAGGGCTTGGGTATTTTCGCTACGTGTGCGCACAAACGTCTCTATCCCAAGGGCCGGCAGAATTTGGTCACTGACGAAAAAATAGAAAATAAAAATCAACACCAATGGTGGCAAATTGCGCGTGAATTCGACATAGCTGCCAGCCAGCATGCGTTTGAAAAGGCTTTGGCTGATGCGCAGCATTCCCATCACGATGCCAATAAGGCTCGCCAGCAGCGTGGCCCAAATGCTCAAACGGATGGTGGTCAAAAATCCTTGCAATAGAATGTTGGGCACCCATTGACCGGCGTCAGGATCGAAACGAATAAAATATTGGGGCATGGCACCCCAATTCCAATTGTAATTTAAACCCAGCGACACTTTGTAAGCAATCAACACCAATGCGGCGACAAGCAGTCCGCCTAAAATGAGGTCGAATTTGGTTATGTTTATTTTGCCGGATACCACGGGTTGCCTATTTTATCTTGTCTTCCCAGTCCTTGGTTTCAAACCAGTAATGTTTTCGTTCGGCAAGCCATCCTCTGGCTTCCGTCACGCGAATCCAGTTGTTAAAATAATTGAGGGTATCAACATCTCCCTTTCTGAGAGCAAAGCCGATGGGCTCTTTGGTAAAGGTGCCCGATATCGGTAAAAACAGCTGGTCAGGATACTTAAGGGCCTGAAAGGCCGGCAGGGGGGCGGAAGCGACCGCAGCATGTGCCCGGCCATTTACCACCTCCTGGATCACCTGGGCTTCATCATCAAAGAATTTTTTTTGCGCAGCCGGCATGTGTTTATTGGCAGCGTCAGCAGCGGTTGAGCCCAGTCTGGCGGCAATGGTCACATCGGGTCGGTTAAAATCCGCCAGACGCTTAAAGTCGGCTGCAATTTTTTTATTGGCCACTATCGACTGGCCGGCATAATCATAGGGCAGGGTAAAATTAACCTTTAAATTGCGATCCGGTCGGACACTCATTCCACCGATAATCACATCAAATTTACCGGTTAGCAGCGCAGGAATGATACCGGCCCACTTGGTCGGAACGAATTCTACTTGCACCCCCATATCGGCAGCCAGCTGCCGTGCGACGTCGATTTCAAAGCCAATGAGTTTGCCGGTCTTGTCTTTCATTGCCCAAGGAACAAATGTGGACATGCCCACCCGCAGGGTTCCTCGTTTCATAACTTGCTCAACGGTGCTTTCCTGTACCAGTTTTTGCTGAAGCTCTCCGGCCATGCCGAGACCGGCAAGGCCTGCCATTAAGGCTATTACCATCGTTATGGTCAACAGACGATCAAGTGTTTGCATGGTTACCTCCTTGTGACAATCAGTTGGCATCACTTAATTAGTTTGCGAAATAGTAGGTTATATCCAATTTTGTTTATTGCTTAATAGCAAATCGTTTTTCCATAAAAGACACAGTTATTGATAAGACCAAGGTAATGGTTAAATAGATCGCAGCTACCGTAAACCAGATTTCAAAAACCAGAAAAGTTTCCGCAATGATGGCTTGCCCGCGCATGGTTAAATCATAGATAGCAATGGTGCTGACCAGAGCAGAATCTTTTATGAGCGAAATGGCCTGGCTGGTCAGTGGCGGTAAAATTCGCCTCAGGGCCTGAGGTAAAATCACCAGTCGATATGTTTGTTGAATGTTAAGCCCGATGCTAAATGCTGCTTCCCATTGTCCGCGATGAATGGAGATGATTCCAGCACGAAATATTTCCGATGCATAAGCACCTTCAAACAGGCTTAAAGCCAACACAGCCGATGCAAATCCGCTAATATTCAATACCGGACCCAAAACAAAATAAATAAAGAAAAGCTGAACAAGCAGGGGAGTATTGCGGATGACCTCCAGATAACTTCGGGCGATGCTTCGTGCCAGAAACGAGCGTGAAAGTCGCATCAAAGCCGTTATTAATCCAAATATGAACGCCAGCAGTAAACTGACGGCAGTGATGCGGATGGTGACCAGCAATCCCTGGATCAATGGTCCAGCGGTCAGGTGCGAATCGACTGCAGCGATAATATAGCGCGGCACCCGGTACCACTGCCAGTTATATCCCAGTTGTCGAGTTCCATTTATCATCAGCCAGCTGAAGGCTGCTACGACGATTAAGAACTTTACGATATCAATGACAACTTGTCGTCTTAAGCCGGGTTGAACGGGCGGGTATGTTTCCTGTTTAGAAGGTGTCATTGCCGGGTTCACAAATATTTTTCACTAGCTATGGCTGTTGATATGATCGTTTTGTCGTTTGCTAAAATCATTTTAAACGGTGGATTGAAGCCGTTTAAATCTCAATGGAATCTGCGCTTGTTGCCGCAGCGTTTTGACGCGCACAAGATAGCATCATGCTTCGTGTCTGGTCCGTTGCTGATTGTCGCAGATTTAGTTGGTTAGACTCTGTAATGGCGCCGGTATCAAACCACCGCGCCGAACAAATGAATTTGGCTGGTCGCCATTGTTTACCGGGAATATGGTCGATTGGCCCAACAAGCCGCCAAAATAGGCGTTATCACCGGCCTTTTTACCGGGGACCGGTATCAAGCGTGTCGCTGTGGTTTTGTTGTTGATGACACCAATGGCCATTTCATCAGCCATTATAGCGGCGATGGTTTCTGAGGTGGTGTCTCCCGGCAGGGCGATCATATCCAACCCGACTGAACAAACAGCGGTAATGGCTTCCAGTTTATCGAGTCCGATATAGCCCTGGCGGGCGGCTTCAGATATGTTGAGATCTTCGCTCACCGGGATAAAAGCACCGCTCAATCCCCCCACCCGGGAACTGGCAAATGCGCCGCCTTTTTTAACGGCGTCGTTTATAAGTGCCAGGGCTGCCGTTGTTCCGGGCACACCGATGCTTAAAAGGCCCATACTCTGAAATATTTCGCCAACGCTATCGCCAACATTGGGCGTTGGGGCCAGCGACAGATCAACAACACCGAATCGGATCTTCAACTGATTGGCGACTTCCTGACCAATGAGTTCTCCAACCCGGGTCACCTTGTAAGCAGTTTTTTTAATTAATTCCGAAATGTTCCCAAGATCGAGCCGGTCATTGGTCTCAAGGGCTCGTTCAACCGCATTTTTGACGACCCCCGGCCCGCTAACCCCGACATTAATGACTGCGTCGGCTTCGCCGATTCCCAGATACGCCCCGGCCATAAAGGGAATGTCTTGTGGAATATTGGCAAAGACACATAGCTTGGCACAGGCGATACCATCTTCCTTGGCGGTAAGCTGCGCCGCCTGCTTAATGGCTTCACCCATCCGTAAAACCGCATCCATATTAATGCCGGCTTTGGTTGAGGCAACATTCACCGAAGCACAAACACGTTGCGTCTCGGCCAACGCATGCGGAATTGCTTCAATTAAGGCCATGTCTCCCCGAGCAATGCCTTTTTCAACCAGGGCGCTGAACCCGCCGATAAAATCAACATCCACCGCCTCAGCGGCTTCATCCAATACCCGCGCCACGGCCACCATTTGCGAAGATGTCATGGCAGCACCGACGGCGGCTATGGGACTGACGGCGATTCTTTTGTTGACCACCGGGATGCCGTATTTTTGACCAATGTGATTGCAAACGCCTACCAGATTTTCGGCATAATGCAGGATCCGGGTACGGATCTTTTGAGTCAGTTTCTCAAGATTATGACTGGCGCAGTCCAGCAAATTGATACCCAGGGTGACAGTGCGCACATCCAGGTTTTCATTTTTAAGCATTTCGAGTGTCGACAGGATCTCTCTTTGTGACAGCATTTTTTCTTTTATTCCTTATTAGAGAACAGGTGTCAGAGGACAGAATTGAATGATAGTTAATCATGGCATATTCATCATTTGGATATTCCATTGGCTGTTTTTTGATAGTTATCATCAGACAACTGGGCTCTAGTTAAAACCTGTATTTTGCACGGGTTGGAGGCTTTCATATACAAGGCACTTCAGGCCGAAGCAATAGTTAAACTATGCTTCGGCCTGAATAACGCAGTAGATGAAAGCCTCCGGCCCGCCCTTTGGGTGAAAATGAATGAGATAAAATGATCTTTTGATCCACTTTTTAATCCAATCAGGTTTTTTTAGGTTGCGCTTGCTTAATTTGTCGCTATACATCGCAATATTACCTCTCATTCATTTTCATGCAAAATTATATGCGGTGGATGGCCTCAAATATATTACGATGCTGAATATCAATATCCAGCGCAAGTTCCCGCGCGCGTTTTTTTAATTCCAGATACAGGGCTTGCTGATCGGTCTGGGGCGGAACATCAACCTCATAGATCATCATATTGTCACCGGGTTTGTCACCGCCTTTAAAAACCGCTTGCAGATTGGTGATATTGCCTTCAAAGCGCGCAATCACTTCGCTGATGCCGGCAACCAGGCCTTTTCGATCAGGCCCTTTGGTCGTTACGATATAGGCTTCACTTTGTGGCGGTGATACCGGAACGGTTTTGGGTTGAAAAAGGGTAATATGAACATCGAGTCCCAGGGGAGCCAGTTCCGCATTTAAATTTTGATGCAATTTTTCAGAAGAAAGCGCTGCCGGCATCGAAACAATGAAGATACCGGCAAAAAGAAATTGAAGCGTTGTTTGACTTACATTTTCAATATTGCAATCCTGTTCAAATAATATTTTTGATACGGTAGCCACGATGCCGGGTCTGTCCTGGCCCAAAATTGCGATAATCGCTTTATCCATGAAATTGGCTCCCTGGAGATTGCGTAGTATGGTGTCGGAAGTGAAATGAATGAACTTTTAAACCATCATCAATATCAAACAAGGGGCATCTGTCAACCGAAGTGAACAACCGAAGGCTCCCTATCATCATTGCTTTGATGAGCAATGCGTTGAGTGGATGCTGTGATCGCTTCAATAGAAGAGCCGATTATTGCAGGTTTTGTTTTGCGACGCCGACGATTTCATTAATTTGATTTACGATGTATTGGCCGAGTCCTTCTGCTTTTTTAGTCGTTATACTGGGTATGCCCGTGGATAAAGTATTTATTTGGTCCTCACTGATATCGGTCATTTTATTGACCAAAAAATCGTCGACTTCTCCATCGTCGAGGAGAACGCCACATGCGCCGACGGCACCGACAAATTCCTTGTCTGCAAAAATGGGCACAACCAACTTAAGCATGCCCGCATCACATTCTTCGATAACGGGGCTTTTTGATCGCATGGCCAAGGTGGCGATATTCATATGCGCCGGGGCACAGATAAAACTTTGACCTTTATCGGTTGCTTTGATCGCAGGACACAATTGATTGGCCCATTTTTTAAATTCAGAGATGCGGTAGCCTTTGATGTCAAATACATTAACATCTAAACCGGACTTTTGGTGAATATTCTTTTCCAGTTCAACCCATCGTTCGAGAGGTGCCAGATCGGTTAGTTGCATTTCAGGTTTTCCTTTTCATCGCCTTTGGGCCAATATAGAACACAATAATGGTGGCGATCTTTTCAAGAATTGAAATCATCAATCATGTCTACCACAGCCACACGTAAAAGGGGCATATATATCAAAATTACGGGTTTTTGCAAGCATGTTGGTAAGCGCCACTCCAAAATTGATTTAACAAATCAAAGAGCTGCCTTGACGCCATGCAACAATGAGACCGTTTTGAAACGGCTGAACTTATGAAAACGCGTCAGAAAGGTCAGCAAAGCCGTCACGCTTAATGAAAGCAAAAGAAAAAGGATCTGCAACGTCATCATTGAGTTCACTCTGTTTTGCCAAATCAGCGCGGATCCGTGGCAATATATGATCCAGCGGTTCATTGTTTTGGCACTGTTGATTCAGTTGGTACTCCAAGGTCATCCGGCGAGGGGCGGCGTAAGCAGTTGAAATTTCGTCACCATCAATTTGTGGTAATTTTTTCTTTGTCCACAACAAATAGAGTTGAAAGGGATTACGTTTGTTTTTGTGTGAATAGCCTGCCAGAATAAAATGAACCTGATGGATAGGGTCCACCGGTAAAAACTCACAATTTTTTCTCATAAAGTGTTCGTACTCCGAGGCCATGATGGGTAGGGCAGCTTGGTATACATCTTCAATGCCTTCTATCTTTTCTTGGCCGATAAAATCTTTTAGTGATTCACACATTGCTGCGCCCTGCATTGCCCCGCCTGTTAGTATTGCTGTATAAGGCGTCAGCTGTATAAGCCGCTTTAAACGATGTTCAGTCCAATTTCCTTGCAGATCTATTTCAATGGCTTTACTGTCAGCTGCCAGTATAATTCCTTCTTCGGATTTGCACGCAATAATTTGAGACATTCTAAGCTCCTTGTCGAGAGATATAAAGATGCTTCCACCTATAAGATAATACGGCTGTCAAGATCGGTTCTGCATGTGTCGCCAGGCCACAATGACCATTTGGTTATGACTGTTGTGATGACAGTATTCGAATATAGATGAACGAAGGGTATTGTTCTGCGAATATGTTCTGTCGCCAGTTTAACGTCCTATTTATCTCTTTTTTCTTTTCTTCGTTTATTACTTGACAAAATATTAATCGCTCGTTAAACTTTTAAAAAGTAATTTTTACTACTAGCAAAAATTAACTAAAATTATTCTTCAGTAAATGTAGTTTTGTCTGGTTGTGTTTAACTCAACCTGGCATAAATGAAAGCTTTAGCTAAATCATGATAAGGAGGAAGAATACCATGGCGATTTTAAAAAGAGATTTGCAAGCCGTTAAGAGAGACATTAAAGCTCTTGAGAAGAAGTTGGAAAAACTGTTGAAGGCATATGAAAAACCGAGACCCAAGGCTGCCAAAAAAGTAAAACGCAGAGTGGTAAAGGCCAGAACCAAGCGCAGAGCGGTTTCCAAAAAAGCTAAGGGCCGCAGAAGAGCACCGCAGATGACGGCAACAGAGCAGATACTTAGAATTGTCAGAAGGTCCAGAAAAGGTGTAGATGTTCCGACGTTAAAGGCCAAAACTGGGTTTCAGGACAAAAAAGTTCGCAACATCATTTTTCGAGCTTCGAAAGAAGGCAAAATTAAAAAGGTCGGCAGAGGAATTTACGTCGGCGCCAAATAAAAATACGGTCTTTTTAAAATACAGCATTTAGAAAGAAGCAGTTTAAAGAAGCGCGTTCCTAAAACTGCTTTTTTCATTTTTGACTTGCTTGTCCAATGAAAAACGCCTACGACCTCTGAAAGGTCCAAATCCTATTGGCGCTGTGGTTTGACTCAGGCCAAATTGCGGGTAATGGCGTTGAAATTTTGGATCAAATGGTTTATAGGGTCAAAAGGTTTAAGGTAGCCGGGTATTTATATTTCCACGTGATCAAGGGTGTTGATCTAAGCAAATGAAATATCAAACAATGGGTTTTAGAAAAATTGTGGTTGGCAAATGAGCACTTATCAAGGAGAGCAGTTAGCCGCATTGCAAATGGTGCGCGGGCACCTTCAGGCGATATCGGCTTCCGAAAAACAGTTTTTAACGGATTTAACGGGCGAATATCGTGCGTATCGCAAGGATGTCAACATGTTTTTGAAGAAGCATTTGGCTCGTATTTGCACTCAAAAATGTTATCAAAGCCGCTTAAGTGCCTGCTGCTCGAAAGATGGTATCATTACCTTTTTTGCGGATGTAGTGATCAATGCACTGGTTGCTAGCCCGGCGCAAATCCAATCCCTTGCTAAAATTTTACAGACACCCCATAGGGGACATAAATGCATTTATCTTGGACCCGACGGCTGTCGTTGGCAGCTCAAACCGATCGTCTGTGAGATGTTTATCTGTGAGCCGGCTCAAAAGCAAGTATTTGATGTAATGCCCGCAGCCCGAAGACAATGGGAAGCATTAAAGCAGTTGCAAAAGTGTTTTACCTGGCCGGATCAACCGGTGATTTTTGATTTGATTGAAGCGCATTTCATCGAAGCCGGCTTTGCTTCTCCCCTGATGTATCTGCACAATAGCCCTGGGCTTTTACGTGTCAAAAGAAGAGCCCAATTGCAGCCTACAGAAACAATTTCCAAATTGCGCTAGATTTTTTAACGTGACCGGAGAAATAAGAACTCTGATCATTTTGTAATAAAAAACCTTCAAAAAAAGGCATCTCGATTGACTGCTTCGAGATGCCTTAAATGTCTATTTAGACTTATGGTTGTTTTTCTACATTCTTGGCAGCCGGTCCGCGTTCACCCACTTCAATTTCAAATGAGACCTTGTCGCCCTCAGAGAGTGTGCGAAACCCAGACATGTTGATTGCAGAATGGTGGACAAATATATCTTCACCTTCTTCTTGCTCGATAAAGCCATATCCTTTTCTGTTACTAAACCATTTGACAACTCCGTTTGGCAAAACGTGACCCTCCTCTCTTTTGATGGGTTATTGTCTCAAGCCCAGCAAGGCTCTAAACTATTGGATACGCTAAAAGTTTAAAACACAAGCATGTTTGAGGTCAAGAAAAATTGTGGACTGTACTTCCCCGGATATTGACTGGCCGAAACAGATAAAACAAGATTAAACGGTAGGCTAAAACATCTCTTTAATATAGTAAAAGAGGACCACGGCAGTAAAGGCCAGTTTGAGCCCTACACCCAGCACACTACCGATCAATATGCCCCAACCAGCGCGGAGCGCCTTACGACCGGATTGTCCGGATGATAGCTCTCCGAGCAGAGCACCCGCAAAAGCGCCCACGATCATGCCCCAGGGGGGTATAAAAAAAATACCAATAATCATGCCGATGGCCGATCCCCAAATACCGCGTTTCGTAGCGCCATATTTTTTGGCGCCTAGCGCTGGGGCAATATAATCCAACACAATTAAAAAAATAGTAACAGCACCCATGACCATCAGAAAAGTCTGGCTGAAAATTTGCCAGTTTTTTATCCAGGATAACAGTATCAGCGCACAGAAACTTAAAATCGGTCCAGGAATAACCGGTAAGATACAGCCGATCATGCCGACAATGGCCAATAACAATCCGATGATGATGAAAAGCACGTTCAAATTACTAGCCTTGTTCCTAATGGTTAGCGAAAATCAACAGATAGCAAGTTGGTATCTTTAGTTTCGAACCAGCCAGTATCACTTGCTCAGCAAGATTGTCAAGCGCACTCTACATAACAGAGAACCGGCATAAAGGGGTGTTTTCAGTTGCAGTCAAGTAGCAGATATGCTGTAATTTGGCTTAGTTGGTAAACGCAAGGAGATGACATAAAACGCAAATTTTAAAAAGGAATGAAGATGGAAATCACAAGCGCCATTTTAGATCAGATGAATGCCAATTCGCTTTATCAGACTTTGGGAATTCAGATTGAGTCGGCGGAAGATGGCAAAGCGCAATCGCGTCTAATACCCCAAGCGGCCGTCTGCTGGCCGTTTCCAGCGCAACCGCATGGCGGGGTTTTATTCACACTGATAGATACCACCATGGCCTGGGCAGTATGGTCGCTACTGGAATCGGGTTATAATTGCACGACCATCAATATCGATATTCATTATATGAAACCTGCAGAAGGTAAAATCTTCCGATGCGCTGCCTGGAGTACGCACAAAACGAGACGTTCCAGTTTTGTGCGTGCAGATATTCGAGATGCCAAAGGTGAACTTCTGGTTATGGGGCAGGGAACTTTCAGGATTATTCCCGTAGACCTTCTAAAATACCCCCCCCATTTGGTATCCTGAGCAGTTTTCAATCCGGGCCATATCGATCAACCTAACTAATCCGCATCCCGCACGCGCGGATACGCGTGTCGCTAACTTGCCAATATTCCCCTTCGACATATCCGAATGCAGCCTGATCGACACCGAACTTATTTCGGAGCATTTTTTGATCACCCCGTCAGCCTAACTTTCATTAATGCTAGCATTATTAATTATAAAAAAATTAATATTTAATAATTATTTTTTTCTTGATTTATATTTTAATGTAATATAAGGTTTATAGCATGACCAAGAAGACCTTTTCAACACGGATCGATCAAGACATCCTGAAGGCCCTCAAGCATTTAGCCGTAGATCTGGATAAATCGTTGGGTGCCTTGCTGGAAGAGGCGATCAGGGACCTTTTACGGAAATACCGTGCAAAATAGATCGAGGTCTCTGATTCGGTGGTCATCTGCTCAGGTCTTCACCGGCAGGCAAGAGATGTGCGTTGGGGATTCCAAAAGGAAGGATTAAAAAGAAAGGAGCGGTCCAACCAAGGGGGGAAGTGAAAACCAGCAGGTAACTGGATTTAAATCTTCGAGCTTAAGGAGACAAAAAATGGCCGCATCCAAAAGAAACCAATTGTTAAAAAAAGGCGATCCAGCTGTCCGCCGCATCAGAATGAAAGAACCGCTGACTGTTAATTGTGTCTGTCCCAAATGCGGCAGCCATCATCGCATGAAGCTGATCTGGACAGGACGGGGTGAACCCAAAAAATTCTGCCCACCGTGCAAAATTTTTGTCTCAAACATCGAGCATGTTGATTTATGCGCAATGCCGACCCAGGCCGATAGCCGTATCGATTGACCATGATCGGGGCTATTGCCGGAGATATAATTGGGTCCGTATTCGAGCAACATCCGATCAAAACAACCAATTTTCCGCTCTTTTCAACAGCATCGCGCTTTACAGATGATACCGTCCTGAGCGTTGCAATTGCAGATGCGATTCTACATCAGACAGATTATGTTACCGCCTTAAAAGCCTATGGCCGCAGATATCCGGCTGCGGGCTACGGTATGTCATTTTTCAACTGGATGCAGTCTGACGACCCCAGACCCTATAACAGTTGGGGCAATGGTTCTGCCATGCGGGTTAGTGCGGTGGGGTTTGCTTTCAACTCATCCCAGGACGTCATGTTAGAGGCCCAGAAAACCGCTGCCGTCACCCACGATCATCCCGAAGGCATTAAAGGAGCGCAGGCAACGGCGCTGACCATTTATTTGGCACGCCAGGGCGTCGCTAAAGTTCAAATTCGGCGCAAAATCAGTGCCCAATTTAACTATGATCTTAACCGTTCGCTGGATGAGATCCGTCCGCAGTATACCTTTGATGTTTCCTGCCAAGGATCTGTGCCAGAATCGATTTTGGCATTTTTGGCGTCTGAGGACTTTGAAGATGCTGTGCGTCTGGCTATCTCTTTGGGCGGCGACAGCGATACCATGGCTTGTATTGCCGGCGGTATGGCCCAGGCCTACTACGGTCAAATCCCCCGGGATATCATCGATCAGGTTCGTCAGCGATTGCCAGAAGCGTTTTTAGAGATTGTCGATCAATTCAATTCACAGTATGCGATATCTTTTTAACGTACGGTAATAGGGACCAACGCCGAAGCTTCACAATAGTTTCAACGGCAGTGCGCTTTTACCCACGGGGGTGAAATTTGCGATGTAATTGCTTAAGGTGATCGCGGGTGACATGGGTATAAATTTGCGTTGTCGATATATCCACATGGCCCAGCATGACCTGCACGGACCTCAAATCAGCACCCCCTTCGAGCAGATGGCTGGCAAATGAATGCCTCAGGCTGTGGGGGGTGATTTTTTTGTCCAGACCGGCCTGTAATGCGTAGCGGCGCACCAGCTTCCAGAATCCTTGACGGGTCATCGGTCGATTGGCACGGGCAACAAACAGATAGGGGCTCGATTTCTCTTTTAAGCGTTTGGATCGGACGGTTTTCAGGTAATCTGAAATTCTTGTTTTAGCTTGCATCCCGATGGGCACGATTCTTTCCTTGGCGCCTTTTCCAAAAATACGGACAAAACCGGCTTCCAGATTAATATCCTGCAGCTTTAAATTCACAAGTTCCGATACGCGCAATCCAGCTGCATAAAGCAGCTCCAGCATGGCGGCATCCCGGATGCCAAGTGGTTTGTCGGTGTCAGGCGCATGCAATAAGCGCTCAATATCATCGCGGGACAAAACATCGGGTAAGGTCAAATGGGTCTTGGGCAAATCAATCAATCTGGCTGGGTCAGTGTGCAAATGTTTCTCTTGAACCAGAAATCGATAAAATCCTCTGATCGCCACCAGATGCCGAGCGCGCGAGCGTGCCACCAGGCCTGATTTTCTAAGACCAATCAAATATTTTAAGATCAATGGGGTGTCTGTTTCCGCAAATGCCGTAATGTTTTGGTTTACCAGAAATTGACGGTATCGGATGAGGTCACGGCTGTAAGCATCAAGGGTTTGTTGAGCTAAGCCTTTTTCGACCAGCAAAAAATTGATAAATTGATCAATTAGCGCATCGGCGGTGGGTGGCTTTGGCTTCACCATATGCCATTTATTGCATGGATGCGATGTTTTTTCAATCCAAGCCCTTACTTCATTGGGCAAGTCGCATTAGATAAATATATTCCGTCACTAAAAGGGAAGAAAATCATATGATGGATGTGCCGCTAATCAACCCAGCAACCCGTCAGCAATTTAACAACAATTAAGCGCTAGAAGTGTTCTGACAATGCGAGAATATTTTTGTTAATGGCATATTGCAAGTCGGGCTGGATGTATTGATGATGTTTTTGTGTGAAGGGCACATATACCAGGACGAAGCTTTGGGCCGTGATGCGAACACCCGGCAGGATTTCCACTAGGCGATTCTTGGGTCTGAAAAAACTGGCGAGATTGACTTTTAGACTCTGATTGGCCTCGGTTACCGGTAAATTGATGCGATAATGCCGATATTCGGGTAACTGTGCCACAATTTGGGTCTGCAGCTGTGCCAGGGTCATATGCTTTGCAAGTTGCATAAATATTTTTGGGCGTACCTTGAAGGCCGGCACCCAGAAACGAAAAGCGAATTTTTCCCATCCCGGCTGAACGACCCTGGGGATATTGGCCACTTTTACCAGGTCGGCATAGGTCTGAAGCGTCAGTCCCTCAATTTCAGCCCGAATCCGCCAAAATGGCAGATATATGGCATTGGCATCTTCGGTTGGATGGGTGCCGAATTTGATCTGTTTCAGGCGTTTGCCGACCGGATACCAAGCCGACGTACAATTTTTACACAACAATACCAGTGAGTCTCGCTCGCCAGCCAGATCCCAACCACAGTTGGGGCACAGAGTTGCCATGAAATGAATGCGCCAGTGTGGATTTTCAGTTGGCAATTGATCCACGTCATCATCTGTGACCCCGGCTGATGCGATGCGTCGGTTGAGGACCCCGTCGTGCAGACCGTTTTCAAGGTAGTAGGGCGCATAAATCAGACTAATGGTTTCACCTATATGGGCATAATGCAATACGGGCTTGGGCAATGTTTTACCGAAGCGCGTATCAAATTTTTCTTCAATACGCGTCAAGGTCTGTGTGGGTTTAATGAAGCGGCCTTCTGTGTCGGGTGTGATAAACTTAAGTTTCAGCGCTTGACTTCGCAATCCCAGACTCACTGGAAAATGATGTGATGCTAACGCCTGATGGCTCACATCAATAAATTTTTGTTCGACACCGTTGCCCGCACAGGAAAACAACATGCCTTTAAAACGCCAGTAGGGAAAATACAGCAATTCTTTTGATTGCGGCGCCTTGCTGGGCAGCATATAGTGAAACACTTCGTTGGCCTCCAGATAAGACGTTACCCGGCAAAACTTGCAAGCAAACAAGCGATCCGTTTCCTCCATAATGGCGGGTGCACCGCACTGAGGGCACTGATGTTCGATTAAAAATTTAATGCTGGCCTCCGGTTTTCAGGGTGGCTATTGCTTCATGCCGTGGCTGAAAGTCAATTGACGTTCTGCCAAAGATGCGGCTGGGCAAAGTTTGCAGCCTGATGGTGTTGCCAGAAATCAACGACCCTGGTGGATTATTTGTCAGCGGGAGCCATTTTCTCCCCGCATTCGTTGCAAAAAACGGCATCGCCCAAATTTTCATTGCCACAGTTGGGACAGAATTTAGAAGCCAGTTTATCCTCAACCGAATGACCACAGCGAGAGCAAAATTTGGCCGTCGGCGTAATGTTTTTTGAACAGCGCGGGCACTGCTCAAAGACCAGTAGTTGATGGCCGCAATCCGGACAGAACTTGGATTGCGCCGGTACGGAATGTTTGCACTCGGGGCATTTCGTATCCGCCTGAGTTTGTTGGTTTTGGGGTTGAGCATTGGCAAAATACTGTGCAAACATGGCTGGCATCATTAACCCCATACCGGCGCCCATTCCCATACCCGAGCCCCCATCAGACTCAGCGGCTTTTTCCATGGCCATGGCGGCCTTCACCTGCATGAGCTTGTTCATATCATCAAAAACACCCATGCGGCTGCGATCATCGATCGCCTGTTGCACCTCGGGTGGTGGGGTAATGGCATTAATGTACAGATGGGTCATGCGAATCCCAAAATGGCTGAAATCTTCCATCAATCGCTGGGAGAGACCCTGGGACAATTCGTCGTATTTGGACGGTAGATTTAAAATCGAATCAATTTTTTCGCCCATATAATCATTAAACCGGGATACGATCACACGGTTCAAATACTCTTCAACTTCAGCAGTGGTAAATATACCCTGCGTGCCCACCATACTGTTGACAAACAGAACGGGCTGGACAACCTGCAGATTAAAGACGCCAAACGCTCTGAGCCGGATCAATCCCAGTTCCGAATCCTTAAATGCCACTGGATCACGTGTGCCCCACTTAAGGTTTGTAAATACCTTGAGATTAATAAAATACATTTCTGCGCGTAAGGGACTTTTACCGCCCCATGGTAAACTGGCGATCTTGGTCAAGCCGGGTATATTGAGGGTTTTCAGGGTATGCCGTCCCGGGCCGAAGGCGTCAAACGCCTTGCCTTGATAGAAAAAAACGGCGGCCTGGCTTTCCCTGACCGTCAGCTGTGCGCCCCATTTGATTTCACCAGAGCCTTCTTCCGGCAGACGATGGACGATCTGTTGGCCGGTGTCGTCAAACCATTCTAAATTTTCTAAAAATATCGCATTTTTGATGTCCATAAGGTTTCTCCTTCTGTAAATCCCAGCTATGGTTGGGTAGTTTCCTGCCGGATCTGAAACGGGCAGCCCAAAAGCATATTTTCTGAGACCAAATTTAGACCTACATCATGCGTATCGGCCATTTGGCAATCAAACTTAAGATCATGCGGTTGCGGCCAAAAACCCGGGTAGAATTGCGTTGCTACAACCGCCCGCGCCATATTCAGCCGCAAGCTGACAGACCTGCGCCTGTATGCCGATCAGACGGGCTGGCAGCCCGGTATTTGCGAAACTTCAACTGGAAACCGCAGCGCATTTTGTAAGGATCAGAACCGATCCTTTTGTCAGTGACTGCAGCCTGCATTTAACTGATATCACTATATTTTTTATTTGACATCCACCCAGTTTTAGCCGATAATAACATCAGTTAGCCTGCCTGATTTCTAATTACCGGAGCGCTCTTTTATTTTGGAAACATCCCTGTGAATAAACCCCCGCCTGAAAGGGGATGAATGAAAAACAAAGACGATAGACGCTTGTTTGATCGCATTAAAAATGATGCCCCCATCGTTTTTGCCTACCATAATACAGATCATTTCTATCATGCTGAAATGTGTGATTATTCCAATGCAGGGATGTGCTTTGTGACACCTGATGGGGTGGATCCAGGTTCAGATATTTACATCATGATGGAGAATTTTTCCGCAGATGCCATTCATGCAGAGTTTTATGAGGGTTTTTTTGCTGAAGTTAAATGGTGCCAACCCATGCTGGCCGAAGAAGTATCCACCTATCGGGTAGGGGTCAAATACTACAAAACCACCATCGACTAGAACCCACCTTAAAAACGCGTCTAAGTGCCCCTAGCTGTGTTGCGGATCGACTCAAAATGCTCTCATACTTCGTTTATGCTCTGCTTTTTCCTCGAACCGCGCCTTGCTATGAACACTTATCCACGCTTTTTATATGGGTTCACTCATTTGATAAAAAAAACTAAAAACATCTGCTGTGATGACAACCATCGACGCCTAAATGTTAAATGTGCTTAGGCATAAAATGCGTTTCTTTGATCAAAATTGAACCATTATCTGACTGTTTTGTTTCCTTTATCCACTAACTCTATTTAATCGACCCTCAGAAGGATTTTTAGCTGCTTTTGCTGATCAGCAGCCGGTTGATAGGATCATCTTGCAACTAAACATCGGAGACTTAATGTATATTATAAAACATGAATTTGGGTATCTCATTGAGAAAAGATGGTAATGGCCACTAGGTAAGGGGGGTGCACGATGATCCGCTTGTCGAAAGAATCACGCTTGAAGCCCGATCAAATCATCACCAAAGCGGATCGATTTTTTGGTGAAACTGGGGAAGGTTTAGTGCCTAAAGATCGGTCCTTATGCTGCATACATTTTACAGGCAGTGGTGGATTTGTGTCGGTCAGCGTTGTTGAAGATCGCAAAAAAAGAACGGTTGAAGTTGAAACCCGAGAGTTTGATTTTCAGGCCAAACGCTTTCTGGAAGGCCTTTGATTTGTAACCTCTTGACACTAAATTGCTCTCTAATTTTTGGAATAAGAAAAAACTTGTGTTCGCCCCTAAGTCCTGTTATTTAATGTAATCTGGACCGAAAATAGCGATAGCGAAACACTCGAAGGCAGAACGAGAGGCCTACCTTAAATTGCTTCAGTTGATTCCATGCTGACTCCAAACCCAAAAGCTCCCGGATGATACAACCGGGAGCTTTGGAAAAATGGTACGCCTGGCAGGATTCGAACCTGCGACCTACGGATTAGAAGTCCGTTGCTCTATCCAACTGAGCTACAGGCGCTCATGTAAACCTTTTCGATATCATATGTTCGCTTTTCTGTCCATTTAAAATGCAGGTGAATTTTATGTTTGACTGGCTGCGAATGAATACCTGCAGCACAGACAAATTTCGAAAATAACGGGTCAAACAAATGCCGGCTAAAAGAAAAAAGTCCGTTTCAAAAAAAACTGCTGCCCGAAGATCGAGCCGCCCTACCAAGGCTGCGGTCAAAAAATCGACCACCACATCCCGTTCAGCGGTCAAAAAGACTGGCCAAAGTGCAAAAAGAATCGCCGGCACAAAGAAAACGCCTCGCACACAGGGTACAGCGAAGAAATCGGCCAAAACCACCAAGGGTCGACCCAAAAAGACAGCTCGCACTACCAAATCCCGTGTTTCGGCAACCACAAAAACTGCGAAGCGCGTCGCCCCCAAAGCGAAGCGGCGCCCTAAAGCTGTATCTGCCAAGACATCAAGGAAAGCCAAAAGCGCCCCAAAAAGGGCGGTCAAAACTTCCAAACCAGCCGCTAAGACCGCTGCCAAAAAAGCCAAGCGGTCTGTTAAAAAAATCGCCCGCAGCACCCCGCTTGCCGCTAAAAAGACAGCAGTTGCTAGGCGGTCGGCAAAAAAAACAACCCAATCCGCCAAACCAGCCATAAAGAAGCGCTCCAAAGGCACAAAACAGCCTGTCAAAAAGGCAACCCGGCGGTCGCCAGTGGCCGCCAAGAAAAAAGCACCTACCGTAAAACGCGCTGCGCGCGCAACAACTAAAACGGCCAAATCTGCCAAGGCAAAATCCCGTAAAGGCAAGGCGGTCGCAGCTAAAAAGCCGCCCAAAAGCGCAAAAGCGCTAAAATCCGCTGCTGCCAAAAGAAAGCCGGCTGCCAAGACCTCGGAAAAAGCGCTGGTTAAATTTGATCCGTTGCAACGGTATTTGACCGAAATCAGCACCTATAAATTACTGACGCGAGAAGAAGAACGTGAGTTGGGCATTCGCGTGCGGGAAAAGGGCGATAAAGATGCCGCTTATCGACTGGTGACTTCTAATTTGAGGCTGGTCGTAAAAATTGCGCTGGAATTCCAGCGGGTGTGGATGCAGAACTTGCTGGACTTGATTCAGGAAGGCAATATTGGGCTCATGCAGGCCGTCAAAAAGTTTGATCCCTACAAAAATGTCAAGTTTTCCTATTATGCCTCTTTTTGGATAAAGGCATATATTCTCAAGTTTATCATGGATAACTGGCGACTGGTTAAAATTGGTACCACTCAAGGGCAGCGCAAACTCTTTTTTAAGCTAAAAAAAGAAAAGCAAAAGCTAATTGACGAGGGTTTTGAGCCCAAACCCAAACTCCTTTCAGAAAGGCTGGGTGTCTCAGAACGCGAGATTATCGACATGGATCAGCGTTTGGATGGCTGGGATGTTTCGCTGGATGCGCCGCTCAAAGAAGACTCTGACACTGAAAGAATTGAATTTGTGAGCACGAATGCCGAATCGATTGAGGATCAAGTATCAAAAAAGGAGATTGAAGTTCTGCTGCACAACAAAATTGCGGAGTTCCGGAAAAAAATGACACCGCGGGAGCTTGAGATCTTTGATCTGCGGATCTTTTCAGACAATCCGGTGACATTACAAGAGATCGGAGATCGCTATGGGATCTCACGTGAGCGGGTTCGCCAGGTCGAGAAAAACATCATCAAAAAAATGAGGGAATTTTTCAAGCGCGAAATTCCTGACTTTGCATCTTACACCGAGGGCAGCAGATCCGATTAACAGGGCCCGATTAAATTTCCATCACGTTTATATACATTGCAGATAGGATAAACGTCACATGAAGTTGTTACGAATAGCAGTGACCATACAGTTGGTGGTCGTTTTTTTTATTTGGGGCTGCACATCGACATCCAGCTCCCAAACATCATCATTGTTTCGTTTTACAACAGAGGATCAAACTGGGAATCAGTATTATTACTTTACCGAAGCCCAGATCCAGCGAAAAAAAGGCAATTTAGCAAATGCCATCGAGCTGCTTAAACAGGCCATTGAACTGGACCCGGACTCTCTATACCTCAAACGTGAGTTGGCAACGGTTTATTTGCAGAATAAAGACGATGCCAATGCCCTTCTTATTCTGGAAGATATTCTCAAGGATCACCCTGATGACATCCGCTCTTTGATTCTTTACGGTGGCATCAATCAGGTGCGCAAAAACAATCAGGCGGCCATCGATGCCTATGAGCGCGTGATCGCGGCAGATCCGAAGCAGGAAAAAGTCTATCAACTGCTGGGGGGGTTGTACCTGGAAGCCAAGAACTATGATCAGGCCACACGTGTTTTCACTCAAATGATAGAACACTTTCCTGGTAATTATACCGGTTATTTGTATTTAGGAAAAATCTATGCCCAGCAGGGCAAACGCGCTGAAGCCGAGAAACAATTCAAGCGAACGCTGGAAATCGAACCTGATCTTATGGAGCCGCGTTACGAGCTGCTGGCGCTTTACAAAGAAGAAAAGAACGAACAAAAAATACTCAGCCTGTATCAGGATATTTTACAAAACAATCCGAATAACATACGGGCCGCTATGGAGCTAGGGTATTACTACCATAAGAAAGGCAAGACGGCGCAGGCCGAAAAAATTTTTAAAAAACTGGGGCAGCGCAGCACGACTGAATTTGAAGTCATCATTAAATTGATTCAGCTTTATATTGATCCTAAAAAATATGATGAAGGGCTTGTCATCATCAATGGAATGCTCAAAGCCGTTCCGGACAGCTCGGAAATAAATCATATTGCCGGTATCGCCTATTACGGGAAAAAAGATAATCCCGGCGCTTTGATACATTTTAAACGTGTAAAACCAGATTCTCGATTCTACGAAGATGCCGTCATACATGCATCCTATATCCTGTCTGAAAACAATCAAAATGAAGAGGCCATTGCGCTGTTATCCAAAGCGGTTGAGCATGAACCCGAGAATGCCGAATTCAAATATTATCTGGGCACCTTTTATGAAGATGCAGAAAAATATGTTCAAGCAGAGGAATTTATAAAGCAGGCCATCGAATCTGATCCGGATAATCCCCGCTATTATTTTCGCCTGGGGGTGGTTTACGATAAGTGGGGCAAAAAGGAAGCCTCGATGGCAGCCATGCGTAAAGTGATCGAGCTGGACCCCAAGCATGCCAATGCGCTCAACTATCTTGGCTATACCTATGCTGATCTGGGAAAAAATCTGGATGAAGCCGAGCGCTTGATCAAAGAGGCGCTTAAATACAAACCCAATGACGGATATATTACCGACAGCCTGGGGTGGGTATACTATAAAAAAGGCGAATATGAGAAAGCATTGCAATATCTTCAAAAGGCGGTGGAAATCGTACCGGATGACCCGATAATGCTGGAGCATCTCGGTGATGCCTATCTAAAACTCAATGACAAGACCAACGCGCTAAAGTACTATAAAAAATCGCTGGAGCACAAAGAAGAAGATAAAGAAATGCTCGAGCAAAAAATTCGTGACATTTCCAGCAACGGGCCATAGCCGGTATGACGTGTTATCGCATCATTTCCGCTTTAATCCTCACCTGTGCTATGGTCAGCTGTGCCGCCATCAGACCCGCCAAAGACGTGACGGTCACACCCGCCGAACGCAGCGGCCAAGTCCGCGATCTGCTTGACGCGCTCAGAGCCCAAAATGAGACCCTGGTCAATTTCAAGGGTGTTGGCAACATTACCATCAGTCAAAATGGGCGCCTTCAGTTTGACCAGCGGGTCGCATGGATCGGCGAAAAACCGGTCAAGTTCAGCATTGCGGTACTGATTTCCGGTTACCCGGCTGTCAAATTGGCTGCAGACGGCCAGTGGCTCTATTATCTGGAAGTTCAGGGGCAGGATACCCTGTTTAGGAAACTGGCGGCCAATGACCCTGACCTCAAAAGACTCATTTCCATCCCCATATCCGTTAGTGATATCATCTCGCTTTTAAGCGGACGGATTCCGCTGGCAGAATTTGATGCCGTTACCTTTGTGCAGGACCCATCCCAGCAGGGACCGATCCTAATTTTGACCGACAATTGGTGGGGGGTTCGGCAAAAAATTGCCTATGATGCAAGCCTGTCACTGGTGCAGCAGGTGGATGTCTTCCACCGATCCGGCAGCTTGAAATATCGCGCCGAAATCGATGGCACCCAACAGATTGACGGCTTCACGGTGCCGCGCCGTTTAAGGCTGTCCAACAATGACGGAATCGATTTTCAACTCGATATCCATCGCTATTGGGTCAATGTCGACGTTGCGCCGTCGGTGTTTGTTTTGACGCCCCCCGATTAAAAGTTATCTCAAAAATGCATCTACTGCTGTTGGTTATGCCCGTTGCCCGTTGGCCCGTATACCGGTTCGAAGACTTCAGCCGTTCGTCTTTTTTAACGGGCCAAACCGGCTAAACCGGCAACCGGCAAACCTGACGAAGGAAAAAAGAAATGAATGCTGAAATAGTGGCCACCGGTGAAGAGATTCGTACAGGCGCCCTCATTGACAGCAATTCAGCCCATATTGCGGCCCGACTGGAAGAAAATGGTGTTGCGGTTACCCGGCACACCTGTGTGGGCGATAACCTTGATACGTTAATTGCTGTATTGAGCGAGATCGGCAGTCGTGCGGAGCTGGCCATTGTGACCGGCGGGTTAGGCCCAACGGCAGATGATTTGACAGCCGAGGCTGCTGCTAAAGCAGCCGGGGTAAAGCTTGATTTAAATCCATCTGCACTGCAATCTGTTGACAATTTTTTTAAAGCGCGTCAGCGGGAAGTGAATCCCGCCAGTCGTAAACAGGCTTTTTTGCCGACGGGCGCAGAATGTATCCAGAACCCAGTGGGCACCGCACCCGGATTTGCTTTGAAAATCGGCCGATGCCAATTCTTTTTTTTGCCCGGTGTGCCGGCTGAGATGCAACGCATGCTTGCCGATACAGTTCTGGCACAAGTTAAAAAGCACTTGGGCAATAACCGCATTTACTACCGGACCCAAACGCTGTCCACCTTTGGGTTGACTGAATCCCGGACTTTTGAACGACTCAGCGGGTTTGCAAAGGCCTTTCCACGAATTTCGCTTGGGCTGCAGGTGCAATTTCCCTGCATTCTCGTGAAGCTGTATGCCAAAGGCACCACCGAAGACCAATTGACTCAAGAATTGACGGCTGCGGCTGACTGGGTGGTTGATCAAATGGGACCTAAAGTAATTTCGCAACAGGGGAAGACCATCGAAATGATGGTCGGAGATCTGCTGAAAGAAAAGCAGGCAACACTGGCTCTGGCCGAAAGTTGCAGCGGCGGTTTGATCGCCGATTGGATAACGAACGTATCCGGCAGCTCTGACTATTTTGTTTTTTCAGGCGTCACTTATTCGAATGCGGCCAAAATCAATGTTTTAAGTGTATCCGCTGATACGTTAAAGCGACACGGCGCTGTGCATGTTGAAACCGCTATTGAAATGGCCCGTGGCGCGCGTGATATAAGCGGGGCTACTTACGGTTTGTCCACCAGCGGCATTGCCGGCCCCACAGGCGGCACCAAAGAAAAGCCTGTCGGCACGGTGTGCATCGGGCTGGCTTCACCGGAAGGCACGGTCGGGCATCAATTTCATTTTTGGTTTGGCAGGCGCACCCTGCATAAACAGATTTTTTCGACAGCTGCTTTGGAGGTGCTGCGTCGGGAGTTGATGGGCCTGAATCCGCCAAATTTTTAATCGGGAGTCCTGGATGAAGGCGGGATGCCGCTATTTTTAATTTGAAACGCTCAATTTAGAACAGGTTGAGTGCCCTGAGCAACGGCTTAGGATCCACCAGGTGCCGCGAAAACCAGCTTTTGTATTCGCTTCTGCCAATGCCCAGGGCCAAGGAAATAATCTCTGAAAAGTGAAGCACCGGCAGCTTTCGTTTGAGAGAACAGCGCACTTCCAGATTCATATGGCACATGGCACAGGCAGTCACAATACAATCAGCTTTGGCATCGATGGCCCCCTGGATGATTTCATTGACCATGGGCTCGACCACTTCCGGGCGGGCAACGGTCAAGAAGGTGCCGCAGCAGCGGGAGGAAAATGACCATTTTTCAGCCTGAGCGCCCAGATTGGATAGGATTTTTTCCATCAAGCCATAATAGTTTTTCTCGTGGCGCATGATCGGCGGCCGCGCCAGCATGCAACCGTAGTAGGACACAAATTTAATCCCCTCAAGCCTGCGAATCCCTTCTCGGGAGTATTTTTGCAAATCAATTTGATCCAGAAATTCAAAAAAGTGCATGATTTGCAGCTTGGCTTCAAAGGGCTTGCCCCACATTTTCTGATAATGGTGTCGAGCGGGTGCTTCTTGCGTAAGATGCAAGTAAGCGCTGCGCAGGCGCAAAAGGCAGCTGGGGCAGGCCACCAAGAGAGGGCGGTCCACAGGTGCCAATGAAAAATTACGGCTGGCCAGATCAAAGGCCAGTTCGCTGTCGATGCTGTGGGCCGAAGAGCTGCCACAGCAATTCCAGTCTTCAAGCTCGATGAGGTTATACCCCAGATGCTCAAAAAGATAGATCAAAGAGGCATTGTTTTCCTGGGATGTTGTTTTTAAAGAACAGCCCGGATAGAACGTCAAATCAATAAGGTTCTTTTTTTCCATAGGGTTTTGGCTTTGCCTTAGGTCGTTGATTTTTGTTCAAAAAGCCTTCTGATGTCCGCCATATTTTTGCTTTTGGACGGCAGCAGCTCAAGTTTGCGCTTGGCAAACATCTTGATGCCCACAGACATGTCGCTGAACCAGTCGTGTTTTTTTAACTTATAGCGCATCATCACTTCCAGCTTATGGGTGCGGCCGTGGCGCTGGATGGATTGCAGGACGGCCTGATGGAAATGCAGGATATTGGGTTCGGCAACGACCACCTCCTCTGCCATCGCCATCTGACGCAGGGCATCATTGACAGCCGGGATATCAATGCAGTTAGGGCATTGAATCGAGCACGTATTGCATCCCACACAGATCCAGATACCTGAACTTTGCAGTGCTTCCATTCGCAGACCCAGCTGGACCAGTCGAATGACACGGTTGGGCGGATAATCCATAGCCCGCACAAAAGGGCATCCGCCGGCACAGGTTTGACAGTGCCAGCACTGGTTTATATCCACACCCGATCGGCTAATGACTTCGCGCACAAAGGTGGGTTCTGTTTGATTTAATTTGACAACTGATGCAGCATGGGCCTTGGGTTTGGGCTTCATACATCTCCTTTGGTATCTTGACGGGTGGATCGATGGGATACATGTTCAATGGTTGAATTGGGGCGTTAGACATCAATTGGCGAGCGCTTAGCGGTCATCAAGAAGATGTTGTTTGACGATATAATTTACAGCTCCCGAATTGCAAAGTTCATTTCAACATTGGATGCGTATCGATTCTCGTCTGTATTTTTCAGGGCCTATATCCGACCAATTTAGTATGAAATAGATACTACATTGTATTAGCGCCTGTCAAGGGGGCAAGCAGCGTGTCTGATTAAACGGTCATCTTGCATGTGGGTTGGTTGATAGACGGCAGCGGCACACCGGCTCAACCAGCTATGCGGATTCGTTTGCAAAATGGTATACTCCGATCAATCCGCAAATCGACTGAGGCCGGGCCGGATTCGGTAAAACCCGGTCAATCACTGCTGGATCCTGACGCTTGTACGCTCATGCCCGCTCTTATTGATTCTCATGTGCATCTGGCGCTGCCGGAAATTGCCCGACAAGACCCAACAGATATCGATACCTCCGGCGAATCCCATCGAATTTTCAGGCAAGTTAAATACGAGTTAAATCAGTATGTTGCCAGAGGGATTATGGCTGTGCGCGATGGCGGGGATGCGCAAAAGAGCGTGCTGCGCTGCAGGAATCATCAAGATATCAAAGGGCTTCCGATTCAATTAAAGTTGGCTGGCATGGCCTGGAACAAGCCCGGCCGCTACGGTCAGCTTATTGGTCGGGCATTAGCGCCGCAGCAGAATCTGGCCGACATCATCCTTGCGGCACCTGGCGAAGGCGATCACATTAAAATCGTAAATTCCGGCTTAAACAGCTTAACCGTCTATCATAAAGAAACCACACCACAGTTTAATCTGGCTGAAATGACGGCTGCCGTGAAGGCAGCGCGGCAGCGCGGTTTTAAAACTATGGTGCACGCCAACGGGAAAAGGGCGGTTAAAGTAGCGCTGAATGCGGGTTGCGACTCCATTGAACATGGGTATTTCATGGGCACGGAGAATCTGCGGCAAATGGCCGATAGCCGCACGACATGGGTGCCGACGGCTTACACCATGCAAGCCCTTAAAGATCAGATGGTCCTACACGGACAGGCGGTGGATGTGGTCCAGCAAAATTTAGATCACCAAATTCGCCAGATTCAATTTGCTCATGAACGGGGCGTTCGTATCGCCCTGGGAACCGATGCCGGCAGCGCTGGGGTACCACATGCACAGGCGCTTATCAATGAGATGCGGTTATTTAAGGATGCCGGGCTTCCCATCGAAAAGGTGGTTGCATGTGCCACCCGAAATGGCGCGCGCCTAATGGGTTTGCCCGGGGCAGGTCAGATCAAAAGAGACCTGCCAGCGAATTTTGTTGCGGTCAAAGGCGACCCATTGCAATTGCCGCATAGCCTGGAAAAAATAATGTTGTATTATTTTGACGCAAATCAAATAATTTGAAGTGCTTAGGTTGGATGTCTTATATAAAGCTTTATAAGCTTTGCGGCTTTAGGTAGGATTGAAACCAAATGGTTGCTGCATTTATAAACCGTTGCTGATCAGGCGGGTGGCTCATGCGATGATCGCTACGGGCAAACACGTGCAGCTTTTTAGGCTCGCTGACGCGGTCGTAAATCTGGCGAGCATGGGACAACGGAACAATATCGTCTGCATCGCCATGTAAAATAAGTATATTTTGCAGACCGACAATTTGATCTGAGAGGTCAAACGGCTGCTTTTCAAACGGGGCGGGCGAACCGCTGTCGGGAGGTGTTGTCTGCGAGACCAGATCGGTGCTGCGCAGCGGAGCTGCCCAGGTGACCACCGCAAGCGGAGACAGTTTACGGGCAACTGCCAGGCAAACACTGCCGCCCATGCTGCTGCCGAAAAGTCCGATCTGATTCCCCAGATCACTTCTGGATGTTAGCATTTTAGCTGCGGCCTTCAGATCGGCACAGCGCGCTTGCAGCGATGTGACCTTTTCAAAGGGGGCTTTGCTGTCACCGCAACCCCGGTGATCAAAGCGAAAATAGGCCATATGCAGTTGATTGCAGCGCTGCGCCAGGGCAATTTGCTTGGGTGAATCTTTATCGCTAAAAAGCCCGTGGGAGCCAAGAATGACCGGAGGGGAGGGGGCCGACGGCAGATGCAAATAACCGTTTAGTTGAAATTCTTGCGATGAAAATTGAATTTCTTTAATAGATGCCGTATGCTCTGAAGGGCTCATGAGTAATCGTATAATGTGGCACTACATGATTAGTAAAAATCAGAATTAAAAATTATTACAGTAAAATAAATATAAATCCATAAATAAGAAAGTTAAATATTTAATCTCTGGGTTTGCAATCATCACCAGTTCATAATTCAAATGAAAATAAAAAAAGGACAAACACTTGAAGTTGACATCAGCGGCATTGCCTATGGCGGCAAAGGACTGGTGCGCATTGATGGACTGACTGTCTTTGTGGACCAGGCCGTTCCCGGCGATCGGGTTTCCATTCGCATTGTGCGCAAGAGAAAAAACCATGCTGAAGCGCGTGTGCTTGAACTGTTGACGGCCTCTGCCAATCGCATCCCACCGCCTTGTGTATACAGCGGTTTTTGCGGCGGGTGCAAGTGGCAATTTTTAGATTACAACATTCAATTGGAATACAAGCGACAGCACGTTTGCGAGTCTCTTGAACATATCGGGCAAATTAAAGATGTGCCCGTTCATGCCACGATGTCATCACCCCTAAAATTTGGGTATCGCAACAAGATGGAGTTTACCTGTACAGATCGTCGCTGGTTGACACCCATTGAGATGCAGCAGGAGGGCATTGAAAAAGATTTTGGCATCGGCCTGCATGTGCCCGGAACGTTTTTTAAAGTATTTGATACCAAAAAATGCCTGTTGCAGCCCGACTTGGGCAATCACCTGCTCGCTGATGTGCGACAATACATGCTGGATTCCGGTCTGCCGGCCTATGGCCTGCGCAGCCATGAAGGCTTCTGGCGCTTTTTGATGCTGCGCCATTCGGTGGCCCTGGATCGCTGGATGGTCAATATCGTTACTGCCTCGGATAATTTGCCGGCAGTGCAACCGCTCGCAGATGCGCTCATGCATGAATATCCCCAGGTCAGCACGGTGATCCAAAATGTGACCTCCCGCAAAGCGGGTGTGACCACCGGGGAATTTGAGCGCACCCTGGCCGGTGGTTCAACCCTCAGCGATACGATCGGTTCCTTTGCATTTGAGATATCCGCCAATTCATTTTTTCAAACCAACACACGCGGTGCTGCAAAGCTGTATGATACGGTCAAACGCTATGCCCAGCTAACAGGGTCAGAGACGGTTGTCGATCTCTACAGCGGCACCGGTACCATACCAATTTTGCTATCCGAGGCGGCCCGGGAGGTGATTGGTTTGGAGATTGGCCCCAGTGCCATTGCCGATGCGCATAGAAACTGTCGTATCAATCAAATCGATAACTGCCGTTTTGTTGCCGGTGACATCCGCAACACTTTGCCGGCCCTGGAACAACGACCGCAGGTTTTGATCATTGATCCGCCCCGGGCCGGGATGCACAAAGATGTTGTCAAACAGGTGCTGGCGCTATTGCCCGAGCGTATTGTGTACGTGTCCTGCAATCCGTCAACGCTCGCCCGTGATCTGAATCTGCTGCAGGAAACCTATCGGGTCAAGGAAGTTCAGCCGGTGGATTTGTTTCCGCACACCTACCACATCGAGTCTGTTGCAAGGCTCGAAAAGGCAACACCCTGAAGAATTGTCTCCTGGTTAAACAGGATCTTATTTGACTCTTCATTCCGGCGTGCTACAATTCACATACCGGCATCTTCTATAAAAATTAAACTTATTTGGTTGATTGGACTCACTTAACAGATGAATCGGCAGGATACGGTTGACCTAAAAATACGTTATCAGAAAGCGCGAATGATCCACTGGGATAGGGTATCACCCAGAAAGCTGCGACCCAAACGGGCGGGTGCATTCTATCATCAACTCATGCAGCATTATTATCGATTTTTCGTTCCGCCGGACTTGAATGTACTGGAATTGGGCTGCGGTCACGGGGATCTGCTGGCATGCCTCAAGCCGAGTCTTGGCGTGGGCGTTGATTTTTCACAAGAGATGTTGGGGGTTGCCGCTAAAAAGCATCCGGAGCTTGTCTTTGTGCAGGCGGATGCCCATGACATCGCCTTTACAGATAAATTCGATGTTATAATCCTCTCTGATCTGGTCAATGATCTTTGGGATGTGCAGCGGGTGTTGGAAGGCTTGCGCAATTTGACGCATGCCGGAACCCGGGTATTCCTAAATTTCTATAACAATTTGTGGCGCCTGCCGCTGTCGGCGGTAAAATGGCTGGGACTCGGGTTTGAGGTTCTGGAACAAAATTGGTTTGCCCCCCAGGACATACACAATCTTATGAAATTATCCGGTTTTGAGGTGCTGCAAAACCGCCCGATGATCTTGTTGCCGCTGCAAATTCCGTTTATATCGTCATTTTTCAACCGCTATCTGGCGCATATTGTGCCATTTCACTGGCTTGTTTTAACCAATATCGTTATCGCACGACCAGATCCTGCCAGGGACAAATACCCGCAAAACAAAACACCTTCGGTATCGGTGATTGTACCGGCCCGCAATGAGGCCGGTAATATCGAACAGATCATGCAGCGGGTACCTGAACTGGGCGGGGGCACAGAAGTCGTTTTTGTCGAAGGCCATTCCACTGACAATACCACTGAAACCATCGAAGAAATGATGACGCATTTTCCGGACAGAAAGTGCCAATTTTTTCAGCAGACCGGTAAGGGCAAAGGGGATGCGGTCCGGCTGGGATTTGAAGCCGCCAAAGGCGACATTCTCATGATTTTAGATGCTGATTTAACGGTGCCGCCCGAAGACCTGTCGCGTTTTTATAATGCCATTGTCGGCGGCAGAGGTGAGTTCATCAATGGTGTGCGCCTGGTTTACCCGCTCGAGGATCAATCCATGCGGTTTTTTAATATCCTCGGCAACAAGTTTTTCAGTCTGGCCTTTTCCTGGCTGCTGGGACAGCCGATTAAAGACACGCTTTGCGGCACCAAAGTTTTGTGGAAACGGGATTATGAAACCATAGCTGCCAATCGTGATTATTTTGGCACCTTTGACCCCTTTGGCGATTTTGATCTGCTGTTTGGAGCGGCCAAGCTGAACTTCAAGATTGCGGAAATTCCGATCCGTTATCGCTCCCGAACTTACGGTACGACAAACATTGATCGCTGGCGGCACGGTTGGATGCTCATAAAAATGGTGTTATTTGCCGCCAGGCGGATCAAATTTATCTAGCGGCGGCTGTCGGCATTTTGGCTGCCACCGGGGGAATCAATTCTTTGATCATAAAATGAGCACACGTTAAATGGTAAAATGATGGCTGAACTTAAAACACCGCTCATGATGAAAATACCAATGACCCGAATCAAATTGGGTCTTGCCCGGATATTGCATTTTGCTTGTCAGTCACTTTTGGGGCAGAATAAGCGTATCGTAAAAAGAAAGGGTGTGTTTTATGAAGTTGATCTAAGCGAAGGGATCGATCTTTCTCTGTTCATATTTGGCAATTTCCAAAATTATGTTACCGGTAACCAATATTTTTCACTACCGGCAGACGCGGTCATTGTGGATGTCGGTGCCAATATCGGCAGTATGGCATTCGCCTATGCCGCCTTGGCACCGAAAGGTCATGTGTATGCCTTTGAACCCACGGAATATGGCTATGCCAAGTTTTTGAAAAATATGTCGTTAAATCCCCAATTGGCTTTTCGAATAACACCGATCAAGCGCTTCTTAGCCGATCATAGCAGACACAAGCATGATTTGACTGCCTACGCAAGCTGGAAGGTCGATGGAAGCGCCGCTCATGCGCATCCTTTACATGGCGGCACTATCAAACCGGCCGATTCGGTTCCGGCGATTACGTTAGATCATTTTTGCCGAGAAAACGGCATCCAAAGAGTCGATTTGATTAAAATCGACACAGACGGTCATGAGTACAAAGTGCTCAAAGGCGCGTTTGATACCATCGAACAATACCGTCCCCATGTTGTTTTTGAAATCGGTCGATACGTATTAGAGGAACAGCAGCTTGAATTTGAGCAATTTTACCATTTCTTCCAAAATTTCGAATACAGCTTGTTAAATGCCAAAAATGGTACCCGGATAACCCTGAAAAATTTCACCCGTCAAATTCCGCTGAGAGCGACCACCGATATAATGGCCATCCCACCTGAATCCTTTAAAAATTTGAGGTAGTTTGTCATTGGTGGTATAATTGTAGGATCCTTCAAACCTGTCACAACAGCTTTTCCCAACCACATGAATCTTAAAATTTTACAGAATAAAAAGGTAACCGTCTGTCTCATACTGGTGGCCATTACACTGCTCGCCTACTGGCCGGTGCACCATCATGAGTTTATCAATTTCGATGATGATCTGTATATTACGGGCAACCAAAAGGTCAAAGCCGGTTTGACAGCAGACGGATTAATCTGGGCATTTGATTTCAATGGTAAAAGCTACTGGCATCCACTCACCTGGCTTTCGCATATGCTGGACGTTGAGCTATTCGGGCTTAACGCCGCCGCCCACCATCTGACCAACCTATGGATTCACCTGGTTAATGCGTTGTTGCTTTTTGGGGTCCTTTATCGTGCCACCGGGCGTCTATATCGATGTGCGTTTATCGCAGCCCTGTTTGCCGTGCATCCGCTCAACGTTGACTCGGTTGCCTGGATGGCGGAGCGCAAGAATTTGTTGAGCACCTTTTTTTGGGTGTTAACGATGTTGTTGTATATGTGCTATGCCGAACGCCCCACGGTTAAGCGATATGGATTGATGCTGCTTGCTTTTGCCTGCGGCTTGATGACCAAACCCATGTTGGTCACTTTGCCGTTTGTGCTTTTACTGCTGGACTATTGGCCGTTGAAGCGTTTAGACGATAAACATGGGTGGCAACATTCAGCCATCTGGCAAGATACGGTATTTATTCCGGCACGACAGAGCGGTGGTTTAAGATTGATCGTGGAGAAACTGCCTTTGCTGATGCTTTCCGGCGCATCGATCTGGGTGTCGATTTTATCAACACAAGATATTGACATGATGGTGGCAACGGATACGGTACCGTTGATATTGCGTATCGGCAACGCCCTGGTGTCATATCTCAGCTATCTGTCCAAAATATTTTGGCCCCATAACCTGGCAATTTTTTATCCTTTCCCCAAAACCTTGCCGCTGTGGCTGGTGGTTGGATCAGGTGTCCTACTGTTCGTTATAACGACGCTCTTTTTACTCAGGTCAAATCGTAAACCGTATCTGGCAACTGGTTGGTTATGGTATTTGGGCACTTTGGTTCCGGTGATTGGGATCGTTCAAGCAGGCGTGTGGCCTGCCATGGCAGATCGATGGGTGTATATACCGATGATCGGTATCTTGATCATCATGGTCTGGGCACCAGCGGAGATGATCACAAAATGGCGCCCCAAAATGCAGGTTCTGGTGACCGTATTGGGCGTTTCGGCTGTGGTCTGTTGTGTTTTTTTGGTGCGCGGGCAGCTGCAGCATTGGCAAAACAGCCGACTCCTTTTTAAACATGCGCTGGACGTTACGGGGGGAAGTGACATTGCCCACAATAATTTAGGTAGTGCCTTGTTATGGGAAGGTGACTTCAAAGCTGCCCTGCACCATTTCAAAGCCGCATTGAAGTTAAATCCCCTTATGACAAAAGTACACAATAACATCGGGCAAACGCTCGTGAACCTGGGCCGGGTCAACGAGGCTGTTGATCGCTACCGTGTGTCTCTCAAGCTAAACCCTTTAGAGGCTGAAACGCATAATGGTCTGGCGGTCGCGCTGCTTGAACAAGGACACATCAAAGAAGCCCTTCACCATCTTCATACTGCCGTGCGTCTTGAACCGAACTATGGCGACGTCTATGTCAATCTCGGTGCAGTTTATCGCCAACAGGGAAAAATAAAAATGGCCGTCCGATACTACCTACAGGCGTTGCGGTTGAATCCATATTTGCCGGAAGCCCACAATAATTTGGGGCTTTTGCTGATGATCGAAGGCAAATTAAAAGCAGCCGCAGCTTATTTTCACAAAGCACTGGAGATTAACCCCGATTTCGACGCTGCACGCGAAAATCTGAAGAAGCTGCAAACTGCCCAAACCGCTTACCGGCAAAGGCTGGCACAACTTAACGGTAAAATTAAGCGCAATCCCGATAATGCTGATCTTTACTTGCAACTCGGAGATCTTTACAAGGACCAGGGCGCCTTAAATCAGGCTTTGGAGAACTATCAAAAAGCGTTCATAATACGCCCCAAATCCCGGCCGGTCATGAAAAAATTAGCCATCGGCCAGGCCATGACCGGAAATTATGATCAGGCGGTTGAATTGTTTCGGAAAATGATCGGGCAGCAACCCAATGATACGGAGCCCTATATCTATATTGCCGGTATATATGCCCGTCAAAATAAGGCCGCTGAATCCATTGAATGGCTTAAAAGAGCGATCGCCAGAGGTTACCATGACTGGGATCGGTTGCAGGGGGATAGCAATTTTGACAATATCAGGGAAAACGCAGCTTTCAAAGCGCTTGTCTTGCCAAAATCTTAATCGTTGGCGGTTTAACCATATACCCCTGAACCCCGTAATACATGTAACCTTTCGTTTTCATTTGGTTCAATAATCATTAGGAAACATAGTTCTTGTATGATTGAACGATGTTGCCCCTTTGTGACATCCTTTCTCTTCAAGCGGCGCAAGGAAGCCGGCGACCGTGAGGCGCCGGGGGGTTGTTCCAGCCTTTCCATACTTCCTTGCGCTTTTGTCTTTATCAAAATCCTTTTCCGACCATATCCGATTAGAATTTCACGCTATTGACAATTGAACAAAAGTCTGCAACAAACCATCTCTTCGACCCAGATTATTTCCGGATGGCAGTTATTTGTTGCCAACAGCGGCGATAGCTTTTGGGTATGAACTACTATATGCAGAGGTCAAAATGGATGTCTACGAACTGGTGCGTGGTCCGTTTGCCTGGGTGGCCTTGGTTATATTCATTGCAGGCTGTCTGGCCCGTTTAATGTCTACCATGTTGACGGGCAAAAAGGAGCCTGCGCTTTACCCTGTAACGAGTTTTAAGGACGCCCTGCGCTCAGTTCTGCATGGCCTGATTCCGTTTGGATCGACCTATATGCGCCGCCAACCGTTTTTTGCCTTTGCGACCATCAGTTTTCATTTGTGCGTCATCATCTTGCCGCTCTTTTTGCTGGCCCACAGCGTCTTGTGGTATGAATCCTGGCAGATTCTATGGTGGAGTCTGCCGGATCTACTGGCAGATATCATGGCGATCTGGGTTATGCTGGCCTGTGTTTATTTTTTGGTTCGTCGCTCGGTGGTGCCAGAGGTCAAAAAGAGCACTCGCCTGGCGGATGTCCTGCTGCTGATCATGATTCTGCTGACGTTTCTGACCGGATTTTTATGCACCCATCAGTGGGGTCCCTACCGGCCCCTTTTGATCGCGCATGTATTGGCCGGTGAGCTGTTGCTGATCGCCATACCGTTTTCGAAATTGGGGCATATGTTATTTTTCATGTTTTCAAGGGCTTATATGGGGGCTGAGTTCGGCAAGGTTCTCAGGGCCCGAGAGTGGTAGGACATGACGTTTTTAGAACGGGGAAATCATGCGAATTAAGCTTTGGATCTTAGCTCCTTTAATCGCTATGCTTCTGGTCGGCGCTGTAGGGTGGCAGGCGTCGACAGCCCAGGAAGAAGAATACATTCTGGCACACGAAGATGTATTTGGGAAGCTGAGACGACCCCAGGTCAGTTTTTCGCATGAAAACCATACCATCAGCCTGGACGAAACCGGTTGCGGGGCCTGCCATCACACCCCGGGCGCTAAAACCGGTCAGCTTGAATATATAGAAGGCGACGAGCGCAGTTGCAAAGAATGCCACGTTTTACAAAAAAAAGATAATACCCCCGCTCTAAGGGAGGCCTTTCACGGAAGCTGTACCCCCTGTCATCGCAATCAAATTAAATCCGGCAATCTTAAAAGCGGGCCGACCACGTGTGGCGGCTGCCATCGGAAAACCTGATTAGATTTTGTTGGTCATGGGTTATTAAGCCTAAGGTAAAAATGGAACAAAACAGGTCCCAAATTGAAGATCGTGATCAGACGGCTGATTCTCCGGGCAGACCGGCAGCCGAACCGGCTCAACAGATGGCGCACATGCGACAGGTAGTAAAAGACCATCTCAGTCGCAAGATTAAGGCCATGCTTAACAGTTGTGTCAACTGCGGTTTGTGTGCGGAATCCTGTCACTACTTTTGCTCTATGGGTGACAGCGATGTCATCCCTGTAAAAAAAATTGAAAAATTATCCCAGCTGCTACAATCACATTTCCATCCGCTCAAGTCCCGTCTGCCGTTTTTCAGGCCCAAAGATTCACTCGATGAACAGATGATGGCGGCGCTTTACAAGGCTGCCTTTGAAGATTGTACGTTGTGCGGCAAATGCGCCTTAACCTGTCCAATGGGAATAAATACAGGAGAAGTTCTGTCACTGGCCCGGGCCATGTTGTGCAGCATCGGACGCCTGCCTTCCGGGCTGGTGCACCCAGTTGAAACTGCTTTCAAGGTCGGCAACTATCTGGGCCTGACCACCGAAGATTTTGTCGAAAACATTGAATGGATTGCAGAAGAATTGGCTGACGACATCGGAGAGGACGATTTTACAATTCCCATTGATAAGCAAAATGCAGACGTGCTTTATATCCCACACCCACTTGAGGCCAGGGATCTGCCGTTTTTGTTAATGTATGCCATCAAAATTCTGCATGCCGCAGGGGAAAATTACACGATCTCGTCATATGATTTCGACACGGTCAATTATGCCTATTATCAGGGCAGCAAAGATAACATGATGCGCATCGCGCGCAGAATGCTGGATGCCCGGGAAAAATTGCAAGCGAAAAGTATTGGTCTGGCCCCCTGCGGTCATGGATATCGCGTGATGCGCTGGGAAGTTGAAAAATATCTGGGAAAACGATTTGATTTCCCGCCGGTCCGATCCATCGTTGAACTTATCGACGGCTACATCCGCCAGGATCGCATACCACTTGAAAAAAATAAATATGAGGGCCCGATCACGTATCACGACCCTTGCAACATCGCCCGGCGCGGCGGGGTCATCGAAGCCCCCCGAAATGTACTGAAAACGCTGACTTCCGAATTTGTAGAGATGCAGCCGAATCGGGCCCGCAACTTCTGCTGTGGCGGCGGGGGGGGGTTGGCATCCACCGGTGATTTCGGCAAACTAAGGGTCGCGGCGGGCAGGAAGAAAGCCGATCAGATTCGTCAAACCGGCGCAAAAATTGTTGCTACAAATTGCTTCAACTGCATGACTCAGATTCGTGATTTGAGCAAAGCTTATAAATTGGGTATTGAAGTAAAGAGCATTGTGGAACTGGTTTCTGAAGCACTCATCATGTGAGCGAAAACGAATTTGACCTGACGCTCTGGTAGAAACTGGATGCTCAGATACCGGCTACAGATAGATGTCCCATCTTAGTCCTGCAATTCTGATTCACAACAAATCGTGGGGCCCCAGCCCAGTGGTATTCTAGTGATCGCCTTCGCGCTAATATTTCCGCTTATTCAGCATCCACCTAACTTAACCGATATCAGCTCTTATGCTTGATTTATGAGGACTTTTGGAGTAGTCTTGGACTTGCAGATTGCGGTCTGGAAGATATGAAACAAATTGAAAACATTCGAAAAAATGGCGGAAGTGCATGGGAATCGAACCCACCCGGGACGGTTTTAGCGCCCCACACCGGATTTGAAGTCCGGGAGCTTCACCAGACAGCTGCGCACTTCCGAATCGACTTGATACCGTATGTATATTATATTCATCATCGTTTTTGTCAATATTTTAGTCTGGCAATAAATGGATCCGTTTCATCGTTAAACCACCACGAAAAACACGAAGATAGCAGAAGGTTAAAAATATTAATGAAAGCTTTACTTTGTGTCCTTTGTGTTCTTCGTGGTAAAATATATTTTTTCAGAACCCGTTTGGAGATCATTTACTGCAGAAAGCTGTGACATGATGCACGCTTATTTTGACTGTTTCTCTGGCATTAGCGGTGACATGACGCTGGGCGCTTTACTTGACCTGGGCGCGCCAGTGGATTGGCTGCAACATGAGTTGTCGCGTCTGCCGCTGTCCGGATTTGATTTAAGAATAACGTCGGTGATGCGCAATGGAATTCGCGCCACAAGGGTTAGCGTAGATCGCCAAAAATCGGGTCCATCAAGGGATTATAAGGCCATAAAGACCTTAATTGAAAACGGCCCCTTGTCAGATGGCGTTAAAGCCAAGAGCCTGGCAATATTTAAGCGTCTGGCGCAAGCTGAAGCCCATATTCATGACTGCTCTGTGCAAGAAGTTCATTTTCATGAAGTCGGCGCCGTTGATGCGATTGTCGATATCGTCGGTACAGCGCTTTGTCTCGAAAAACTGAACATCAGCCAGGTAAATTCTTCGATGATCCCAATGGGTACCGGATTTGTCGATTGCCAGCATGGCCGACTCCCGGTTCCAGCGCCGGCAACCATAGAGATATTGAAAGATGTCCCGGTCTACGGCACAGACGTGGCTGTTGAACTGGTCACGCCAACCGGCGCTGCGCTTATCACGAGTTTAGCCCAAGCTTTTGGTCCGCTACCGCCCTTACGTGTGAAAAATATTGGGTACGGTGCCGGTCAAAGGCAATTGCCTGACCGGCCCAATGTATTGCGTATTCTCACCGGGTCGCCGGCCGATGCGATCGACGCGTTACAAACCGATCACATCTTCGTTTTGGAAGCCAGTATTGATGATATGAATCCGGAGCTGTTTGGGTTTATCATGGAGCGTTTTTTTGCTGACGGTGCCCTTGACGTTTATTGGTTACCGATACATATGAAAAAAGATCGCCCCGGCACTTTGATACAGGTGCTGTGTGAAGAAGCGGTCAAAGATCGGCTCATGCAGCGCTTGCTGACCGAGACCACATCGCTGGGCGTGCGCTATCATAAAGTGGCGCGCAAACGACTTGCCAGAAAGCAGGTGACTGTGCGCACCTCATTTGGTGAAATCCAGATGAAACAAATTAAAGGCGCCGACGGCGTTGAGCGCCTGGTACCCGAATATGAAATTTGCCGTCAGATCGCACTCGAACGCAGTCTGCCCCTGCGGGCGGTTTATGAGGCCCTCACCCAGGAAGCGAGTTCAATTCAAACCAGCGATATATAAGGCAGAGCTGGCGATCGATACAGGACTCTGTTGTTGCCGATTCAAATGTCAGCTCAATAAACAGCCAGAGTGTCAACATCGTGCGGTGGTGGTTGATCGATATCAATCGACAACCGCCATTATTTGCTGCCTATTTGGCGTATTGCCGGTTGACAAACAGCCGATCGAATTATAGACACGGGCCATGAAATTTCGCGAACATGCGGTTTTGTCTCTGGCGACGGGTTTTTATATTGGGCGTGTGCCATTTGCACCCGGTACATTCGGAACATTAATCGGATTGCCCCTGTGTTTGCTGATCTCCCGTTTGCCTTTCGGGCTGGCAGTTGTTTGTGTCGCGCTGTTTATCGGGTGCGCCATCGGGCTGGCTTCTGCGGCCGAGAAAATCATCCAACAAAAAGATCCGGGCCAGATCGTTATTGACGAAATTGCGGGGTTTCTGGTGGTATTTGTGGGATTACCCTTTAATGTATATAGCGCCGTTCTGGGGTTTATCCTTTTTAGAGGTTTTGACATTTTTAAACCGTTTCCGATTCGGCTGCTGGAAAGAAAAGTGAGCGGCGGAAGCGGTATTGTTATAGACGATGTTATCGCAGGTCTGTATGCGCATCTGATCTTACGGCTTGTGTTTTAGGTGATCGGCATTGTAGCGGCACGATGACATCTGTATCCAAGCTCAGAAAGGGTTGGCATCAACAGTGAAATCAGAACAGCTTACTGAATCTGAAAACGAAACGCGTAAAAAAAGTGTTTGGCGTGAAAACATTGAAGCCATTTTGGTTGCCATCGTCATTGCATTGTTTATTCGCACGTTTATGGTGCAGGCTTTTAAAATTCCTTCCGGCTCGATGAAACAAACCCTCCAGATCGGTGATCATATCCTGGTCAATAAATTTATCTACGGTGTAAAAATTCCGTATTTACGCAAAAACATTATACCCATCAAAAACCCCAAGCGGGGCGACATTGTTGTCTTTAAGTATCCGGTGGATCCCAACAAGGATTTTATCAAGCGGGTGATCGGCATTCCAGGGGACGTGATCGAGATCCGAGATAAGCAGCTGTATGTCAATGGAGAGCCGGTCAATCATGCATACGGTGTGTATACGGATCCTCGCATATTGCCGGCTCACCCAAAACCGCGCGATAATTTTGGTCCGGTCACGGTGCCGCAAAGCGCTCTTTTTGTGATGGGCGATAACCGCGATGAAAGCTATGATAGCCGTTTTTGGGGATTTGTGGACTATAAAGCGCTCAACGGCAAAGCCTTTATCATTTACTGGTCATGGGACAAGGAAAATTTCGGCGTTCGCTGGGGCCGACTGGGCGATTTGCTTAAATAAGCACCGCCCCAATGCTTTTCAGATATTTGAGCATACGGAGAAACCCGCCATGTTAACCCGGATTCAAGGCGGCAGGATCATCGATCCCGGCCGCATCGATCTGATCGCTGATATCATCGTTGAAGACGATAAAATCGTTGATGTGATTGCGCTGGACACAGCAAAAGACGACAAACCGGAATCGCAAGTGACAGATCCGGTATCGCAAACGATCGATGCCACCGGCAAAATTGTTTGCCCGGGTTTGATTGACATGCACGTCCATCTAAGAGAGCCCGGTCATGAGCACAAAGAAACCATTGAAAGCGGTGCACGGGCGGCTGCCTGGGGCGGTTTTACGGCTGTTTGTGCCATGCCCAATACCGAGCCGGTTAATGACAATTGCCAGGTAACGGAATTGATTTTGAGAAAAGCCGCACGGGCAAACGCCGCGCGGGTCTATCCGGTGGGGGCAATCAGCCTTGGACTTGAAGGCCGGCAACTGTGTAACTTTGAGCACTTAAAGACCTGCGGCGTGGTGGCGGTATCCGATGACGGCAACCCGGTAATGGATGACGCTTTAATGTACAAAGCACTGGCCGCTGCGAAAAGACTTCATCTGCCAGTGATTTCCCATTGCGAGGATTTGAATCTGGTGGCCGGGGGCGTCATGAATGCGGGTTCGGTGGCGGCAGAGTTGCAGCTGGCCGGCATATCCAACACCAGCGAAAGTGCCATGGTCGCCCGCGACATTGCCGTGAGTGAAGCCACCGGCGCACCGGTGCATATTGCCCATGTGAGCACCGCCGAATCGGTTGAGGCACTGCGGGCGGCAAAATCTAAGAATTTAGCGGTTACGGCTGAAACCGCCCCGCATTATTTTCTGCTGACCGATGCGGCCGTCAAAGACAGCGGCACCCATGCTAAAATGAATCCGCCCCTGCGTTCGGAAAAAGATCGGACAGCTATCCGGCAAGGCCTGGCGGACGGCACCATTGATGTGATTGCCACTGATCACGCCCCGCATTCAGATCGCGAAAAAGCGGTTGCCTTCAGCCAGGCGGCCAATGGCATTATCGGTCTTGAATCGGCTGTATCTCTGAGCCTATCACTGGTTCATGAAGGCGTCATCTCTTTAAGCGAGCTGATTGCCAAAATGTCTACCCAGCCGGCGCGTATATTAGGAATCGAGTGCGGTCTGAAACCGGGTGCCAGCGCGGATATTACCATTATTGACCCGAATGTTGTTTATGACGTTGATGTTAATCATTTTAAATCACTGAGCCGCAATTGTCCGTTTGATGGGTGGCGGTTGAAAGGCAGGCCGTGTCTGACGATGGTGAGCGGAAAAATTGTCTTTAACGCAGCAGAAGAATGTAAAGATTCCTGAAGAATTGACCGAATATACTGTAAATATGCTCTAACCCGGGGAAAAAACAATGACCCAAAGCGCTCCTAAAATTTTAGTCGTCGATGATGAACTCAGCATGCGTGAGCTGCTGGAATACATGTTGACCAATGAAGGGTATGCCGTTACCTGTGCCGAGACCGGTCGAGAGGCGATCAGCGTGCTGGAAAAAAATCATTTTGACCTGTTGCTATGTGATATTCGACTCGGCGATATTACCGGTCTGGATGTCCTACGGGCCTCTAAAAAGCAAAATCCGGACAATGTGGTGATTCTGATCTCCGCTTATACCACCACCGAAACAGCAGTGGAGGCAATGAATGAGGGCGCCTACGACTATGTCCCCAAACCCTTTGATAAAGATGAATTACTGGCAACCATTGCCAAAGCGCTTGAATTGCGGTCTATCGAACATGAAAAAAAGCAGATCGATGACGAGCTGAAAAAAAACCTGCATTTCGGCATGATCGTTGGTAACAGCCCGGCCATGCGCCATATTTATAAATTGATACAACAGGTTTCCAAAACCAAAACCAACGTTCTGATTACCGGGGAAAGCGGCACCGGCAAGGAGGTCATTGCCAAGGCGATACATCAGGAAAGTGAGCGCAGCAGCAAACCGTTTATGGTCATTAATTGCGGCGGTATACCGGAGACCCTCATGGAAAGCGAGCTGTTTGGACATAAAAAGGGCGCTTTCACCGGTGCCACCAGCGATAAAATCGGGCTTTTTGAGACCGCGCATAAAGGTACTGTATTTTTGGATGAAATCGGCGAATTGAGTTTGCCGATTCAGGTCAAGCTGCTCAGAGCCGTCCAGGAGAAGGTCTTTAAACCGGTGGGCGGCAACGACGACATTTCAGTTGATATCCGGATTGTTTCCGCCACAAACAAAGCGCTGGAGGAGGAGGTCATTGCCGGCAATTTCCGCGAAGATCTGTTTTATCGTCTGAATGTGATCGAAATCAAAGTGCCACCACTTAGGGAGCGCAAAGCGGACCTGCGGGCCTTGGCGCAACACTTTTTGGAAAAATATTCCACCGAAATGGAGAAAGAAATTACGAAGTTTTCTTCCTATGCGCTTGATTTGCTTAAAAAATATGATTTTCCGGGTAATATACGTGAACTTGAAAACCTTTTAGAACGCAGTGTGGCGCTATCCACCACCAATATTATCCTGCCCGACAGCCTGGCCTTATCGCTGCACAAACGCCGCTGGATCGAAGGCTTTAAAGATCGCCGCTTTGACCTGGATGAGGTGTCTCGTGGTGTCTCACTGGACGGCATCCTGGAAGAAATTGAGCGCGGATATCTAAAAAAAGCCCTGGATTGCAGCAATGGCAACAAGAACAAAGCCTCTGAATTGCTGGGCATTAGTTTTCGGTCGCTGCGCTACCGACTAGATAAGCTGGGTATCGATACCTGATCCGGATTTTACCTTTCTTCGCACCCCAACCAACTGCCATTTTCCTGTCATATCAACATTTTGCTTTAGAAATTTTAAAATTGGTCGATATACAGCATAGCAGATGACATCTTGCCGGTTATCAAACCACTGGCATCTGACAAAATTTGTCAACAGGCTGCCGGTTTATTGTAAATGCGCAAAATTTGACAGGTGAAGCCATCTATGAAATTGGCCTGGTAAAAAAATATATCAATTAATATCAGTTAGATATAAATTTTTTTCGAATTTATTTGCTCATGGCATAGGTTTTGCTTTGCTTAACGGCAAACATATTTGATCATTTGAAAAGGAGGTGGGTTCGGAACGGCAAGCGCGATTCTAAAACCAATATAGGGAATTCAAGAACGCATAAAATACAATATCAAAAATCATTAAACCATGGGAGGTTAAACAATGTTACAAAGACTTAGCAACAAAAATTCAAAAGGTTTTACCCTGATCGAGTTGATGATCGTTATTGCCATCATCGGAATTTTAGCGGCCATAGCCATTCCAAATTTTATTCGCTACCGTGACAAGGCCTATTGCGCCAAATCAGAAACAGATGCCCAAAACGTTATAGCCGCACTATCCAGTTATTTTGCGGATCCGGATCACACCGCCATACCCACTCTGGCTCAGTTAACGCAGGCAGAAGAGCTTATTTTGAATAATCCGAATAATACCACTCTGACCACAACCGGTAACGGCGCCATCGTTACGGTCGGCGATGACGCAGGACGCTGTCCGCATGTCGTCAAAGATAACGAAGTTTATTATGTTTACTTTGGTACAGATACCGGAAACTCCGGCGGCTGGGGATCATAATCTGCTAGCGATCGATTGAAATACAAAGGGGGGAACCGTTTGGTTCCCCCCTTTATTCTTTATTAATAGACAATCACCCAATTCATGAACCCTAAGGATAAGTCACCTTCCGCCAATATACCGGGCTGGCGCGCCTTTGTGTTGCTGGGTCTTATATTGTTTTTGGCCTATAGTAACAGCTTCGACGTGCCGTGGCATTTTGATGATTATGCCAGTATCATCACCAACCCTAAAGTCCACGCCCAATACCCGCGTTTATCAACAGTAGCGCAACCGTTTATTTCATATCTGCAAGACGGCCATCTAAACCGCCCACTCGCGCTTTCCTCTTTTGCGCTAAACTGGTATCTGAGCAAAGATCATACATTCGGGTATCACGCTATCAATTTGGTGATCCATATATTGAGCGCATTTTTTCTTTTTATGACCCTCCGGGCACTGAGTAGTACACCGTGCCTGGATGGTAAATACGACCGGCGTCAGGTGTTTTTTATTAGTCTGCTGGCCGCAATCCTATGGGCGGTCAATCCCATTCAGACCCAGGCCGTTACATATATCGTTCAGCGGATGGCATCCATGTGCGGTATGTTCTATGTCCTGAGTATCTTCTTTTACGTCAAAGCCAGACTATCGCAGAATTTTACATTGAAGCAGGCGCTTTTATTTACAACCTGCAGTTTGAGCTTTTTGGCGGCGTTTTTTACCAAAGAAAATGCGGCCATACTGCCGTTCTCGCTGCTGCTGATTGAGGCTGTCTTTTTCCGGGATCTGGACTGCAGAAAGGTGCGCCTGGCATTTATAGGGATATCGCTTGCACTGGGTATCGCGATCGTAATCGGTGGTACAGTTCTTTTTTACAGCGGTGATCCAATAGCGTTGCTTAACTATGAAAAACGATTGTTTTCACCCCTCGAACGGCTTTTAACACAGCCCAGGATTATTCTGTTTTATTTGACGCTCATCTTTTATCCGGCACCTCATCGCCTATCGCTTGTTCATGACATTGACATTTCCACATCGCTTTTTCATCCCTGGACGACGCTGCCAAGCATCATTATGGTTTTGGCCATCATTGCTTTGGCCGTTTTTCGGATCAAGAAATGGCCGATTCTGTCATTTGCCGTTTTGTTCTTTTTTCTCAATCATGTGATTGAATCCAGTATCATACCCCTTGAACTCATTTTCGAACATCGTAACTATTTGCCGTCCTTGTTTCTTTTCTGGCCAATGGCCGTTGGATTGAGGCGATTAATTGATCTTTACCATCAGAAAAATGTGGTTGTCTATTATGGTTTGATGGCATTTATTCCGCTGCTAATAATGGGGATAGGGACCGGGACTTACGTTCGTAATATCGACTGGAGCTCGCCAAAGTATCTGTGGGAGGACGCGATGAGTAAGGCACCTAATTCTAGTCGTCCATACCACAATCTGGCCTGGTCACATTATCAGCATGTTGGCGACTGGGATACGGCGCTGGTCTTGTATCAGCGAGCGCTGGAACGTGAAAAAACCAATAAACAACAGGAACCCATGATATGGAATAATATCGCAGCTGTTCATCATTTTCGGGGTGATCTTGAAAAGGCCGCGTACTTTTGGCAAAAATCATATAAAAGCGCTCCGCGCGGTATTAATCCGCGCCATCGTCTATCGCTGGCACTGATAAAGTTAGACCGACTGGATGAAGCCTTGTCTTTATTGAATTCCATTCTTGTTGAGTATCCGCAAAATATACAAGCCTTGAATTTAAAAGGGGTTATCTTCTGGAAGCAGAATCGGCCGCGCGAAGCGCTTTTGCTCTTCAGACAGTGCTTACAATTGGCACCCTTGCACGGGCAATTTCTGATCAATATTGGTGCCAGTTATTATTCGATGGGTAATTATCACAAAGCCAACCTGTTTTTCACCGAAGCACTCAGACGAACAGCAAGGTCGCGGATTGCCCTGCTGTGGTGGGTAAAAAGCCAGGTGGATACCGGAGACGCTGTGGCTAGCAATGCAACCATGGAAGAGTTGCTTTCAAAGGTGCCTATTGATAAAATGATTGCGTGGCTGCGTAAAATCTTCTCTCAAAAAATCTACAAGGATGAAGTCGTTGTGCCACAAAAGGACGCGCTTCTGATTGAAAGCCTTCGAGCGCAATACCGTAGCAAATCGGACCGCATTGGCGAATGAAATCAAAAAGACCCATTAAGCCGCTTTCGTTTGGCGCTTATTTTCTCCCGGTACTGCTCCTGGCTGTAACAGGGTTTATTGTATCGTTTTATCTGGCCTACTCGCATTACAAAAACTACACCGATTTGCAGTATCAAAGCTTTTGTGCCATCTCCAATGCGATCAACTGTGACACGGTCTCCCAGTCTCCATACTCAATTTTTATTATCCCGGTCCCTGTCTGGGGAATCATTGGATATGTCCTGCTGATGTTTTTGCTGCCCTTAGCTTGGCAGCAAAAGGGCAGGGATGCTCGCATGTGGTCTCTGATATTTTTGATTTCAGCCGTGTTCACCACGCTGAGCATTGGACTAGCGGCTGTTTCCAGCTACCTGATTGGCAGCTATTGCATCCTGTGCATCGTGACGTATTTCGTCAATTTATTTCTGCTATGGTATGCCTGGCTGATTCGTCGACGGTTTGCTTCCGGCAGTTTGATCGAACAGTTCACAGATGATCTAAAACTGCTGTGGCAGCACAAAAGAGCCATTTTGCCGGTAGTGGCTATATTTTCAGTGGTTGTGTTGGTTATGCTGATCGGCATGCCGCGTTACTGGCAGTTGAATCCCGAACCCCTGTCGCGTGCGTTGCCTAACGGAATTACAGTAGATGGGCATCCATGGTTTGGCGCTGAAAACGCTGAAATCGAAATAGAGATGTTCAGTGATTATCAGTGTTTTCAATGCCGCAAAATGCACGCTTTTTTTCGAAAGATAGTGAGCAACGGAGCGGGTAAATTAAAAATTATTCACCGCCATTATCCCATGGATCATGAGGTTAACTATATCGTTAAAAAGCCGTTTCATGTCGGTTCGGGGAAAATGGCGCTGATTGCCATCTATGCGGCCTCCAAAGGCAAATTCTGGCAAGTAAATGATCTGTTGTTTGAAAAAGCGGGGCGCCAAAAAAAATTGGATCTGCGCTGGGTTGCCCAAAAAACTGGTCTGGAAACTGCTGATTTGGTGCGTGCCATTAACGATCCTGTTCTACAAAAAAAACTCTCACAAGATATCTGGCAGGGCATGAAGCTCAGAATTCTGGGAACCCCTAGTTTCGTTATCAATGGCAACGTTTATGCCGGCAAGATACCGGCCGATATCATTCAACCCTATTTAGAGTAATATCCCAAGATGACATTCGAAGATATAAAGAAACAGATGATCACCAACTTTCGGTTTGAATACCTCATTGCTGGGACGCTGCTGGTTTTAATCGTTAGCGTGTTGCTGATGGCTGCAGTTCCACCCGTAAGCAGGGACGCGCTCACACATCATCTGGCGGTGCCGAAACTCTATCTGAAGTCCGGGGGTATGACTGAAATACCAACGGTGGTGTTTTCATATTATCCGATGAATCTGGATTTGCTATACCTTATCCCGCTTTACTTCGAAAACGATATTATACCCAAATACATCCATTTTGCTTTTGCGTTGTTGACCGCATGGCTGATATTTATCTTCCTGAAGGAGCGCACGACCCGCGTCTCCTATGGCCTCTTAGGGGCCCTGATGTTTTTATCATTGCCTGTGATTATAAAGCTGTCTATCACCGTTTATGTTGATTTGGGACTGGTCTTTTTTACAACTGCGGCCCTATTTTATATCATGAAATGGGCGGCTAACGGTTTTCAAATTCGCTATTTGGGTATCGCCGGTCTGTTTTGTGGTCTGGCTCTCGGCACCAAATACAACGGCTTGATCTCTTTTTTTTTGCTAACCTGTTTCATTCCGATTCTGTACATAAGGACTCAGCTAAATAACGGTGCGCCTAAAGAGGATTTAGCGGCCAATGGCCTTCGGCAGAAAAACACAGCCATCTTTATATCTTTGAGGAGCATCCAGGCCGCAGCGATTTTTATCATGGTGTCTTTGCTGGTATTTTCGCCCTGGATGATTCGAAATCTGCGTTGGACCGGAAATCCCATCTACCCGCTGTACCAAAAGGTGTTTCATGCCATTCAGTTGGCCGATCATGAGCCGGATCCTGCTGCGGCGCCAAGCGTCAACACGAATGTGATAGCAGGTGATGGCGATCTCGGACACTTTGCATTGCGTAAAAGAGCGCTCAACGAAACATTTTTAGAAATGGTAACAACCCCGGTCAGAATTTTTTTTCAGGGCCAGGATGATAATCCGAAATTTTTCGACGGCCGTTTGAATCCGTATTTGTTTCTATTCCCCTTTTTGGCTTTTGTCGGATTTAAAGGGCTTGCATATCGACAAAAAAGAGAAAATTTTGTTTTAATCGGTTTTTCCGTTTTGTTCCTTTTGTACACATTTTTGCAAATTGATATGCGAATACGCTACATTGCGCCCATTATTCCCCCCCTTGTTATATTGTCTGTGATCGGCCTGTATCAGACCATCTGCACGATCCAAAAAAAATGTCCAGTTGGCAGGTATCGGATGGGAGTTGTCTTGCTGGCGGTAGCCGTAGTGGGTTTGTTGTCACTAAATGGGCAATATCTGATCAAACAGTTTGGGTATGTCAAAGCGATCCCTTATTTAACCGGGCAAATTGGACGAGACGATTATATTACCCGGTATCGCGAAGAGTACCCGGCCATCCAATTTATCAACCAGCAACTTCCGCCAACAACCAAGCTGTTGGCGCTCTATCTGGGAAATCGCATTTATTACAGCGACCGAGAGATGGTTTGTGACGACAATTTCTTTAAAAGAGCCATTGCGACCGCCACTTCCGCAAATGCGCTGGCAGACACCCTGCAATCGCACGATTTTTCACACCTATTGATCCGCGCAGATTTATTTAAAATGTTCACTTTTAATTATTTGACCGCTGACCAGCGACAAATGTTTAACACTTTTCTTGCGACCAGAACCCGTAAGCTTTTTTCAGCAGATGTTTATCACGTTTTGGAAATCACAGATCTGCACTGAACATCTCCCCCAAAATGGGGCGTATGCCGGATAGTGCCGCCTTTGCCCAATGTGCGGCCTAAAGCAGATGTTTTTTTATTCCGGGTTTGGTGATGCTGCTATCTGGAATACCAATCGGAGACCATCTGCCAGGCATCAGGGGGCGCTGTAAATCTTCTGCCAGACCCTTGTAAATACATTGAATTTATAATATAATTAAGGACATCCGCAAACTACCATGTGCTGAATCAACCTTTTTCTGAATGACGATCAATGCCATACCAACTCAAACCATCAAACATAAAATGACAGATACTAAAGTTTCAGTTGTAATTCCGGCCTTTAATGAATCACAAACGATTGCAGACCTGATTCATCGCATTTTGCAGCGATATCCTGAGTTTGAAGTTGTGGTGATTGATGACGGGTCTGATGATAACACCGCTGAAGTTGCGGCTGATGCCGGCGCACGGGTATATAGTCATCCCTACAACATCGGCAACGGCGCTGCCATTAAAAGCGGTATCCGCGCCGCCACCGGTGAGATTCTTGTTTTTATGGATGCAGATGGACAGCATGACCCCGAAGATATGGGTCGGATGCTGGCGCATATGCCCGAATTCGATATGGTGGTCGGCGCCCGTGCCAAAGGAAGTCAAGCTTCCATAGGGCGCAGCATCGGCAATAAAATTTACAACTGGCTCGGTTCATATGTATCAAAGTTCCAGATTCAGGATCTGACATCCGGATTTCGGGCTGTTAAAGCCGATGTAGCGCGCAGCTTTGTCTATTTGCTCCCCAATACCTACTCTTACCCAACCACCATTACCTTAGGTGTATTAAGAACCGGCAGAAGCGTGAAATATATCCCTATCACTGCCCGGCCCCGGCGCAAGGGCAACAGCAATATTCGATTGGTTCAGGACGGTATCCGCTTTTTTATGATGATTATTCGGATCTGCACCCTTTACTCACCCATGCGGGTGTTTCTGCCTGTGAGTATTATCATGTTTATGCTGGGCAGTCTGCGGTATCTGTATTCATTTATCACCGAAGGACGATTTACTAATATGAGCGCCCTTTTATATGTTTCAGCCATCATCATTTTTATGATGAGTTTGATATCCGAGCAAATTTGTCAGCTCAGATTTGAAAGACGTGAACGCAAAATTCCTATGAAGCGGCGAAAATCAGATCGATAGAGGCAACATCACGGTTACGTTGACATGCGCTTATGTTGTCGGCATCAAACGCAAGCATACCCAGTTGAACTATCCGGCATCAAAACTACCATAAGGGCAACAACCGTTTTAGAAACTTATGAAAGAACGATTTCTGTTTATAACCCGAAATTATCCACCTAAAATCGGCGGTCTGGAAATCTATAGCTACCATCTGATCAATGAATTTAAAAAGTATCATTCGGTTAACAAAATCGCTCTGACCCAATCCAATATCCATCTGGTCTGGTTCTTGCCCTATAGTTTGTTGCGGGCGCTTTATATCGTCTGGCGGTATAGCATCTACCATATCCACCTATGTGACGGAGTTTTAGCGCCAATCGGGGTTTTGCTGAAGTGTATAACCCGTAAGCCAGTATCCATCAGTATTCATGGACTCGACATTACCTATCGCAATCCATTGTTTCAATGGGTGATCCCGTGGTGTGTGGCCCGATTAGATCGAATAATATGCGTTAGCAGTGCCACCCGTGCAGAATGCATCAAAAGGAAAATACCTTTAGACAAGTGCATTGTTATTCCCAATGGCATTCACCCGGAAGAAATCAAGCTATCCCATTCCAAAAATGATCTTAAAGCAGAGATTGCCGAGCGCATTGGGGCAGCGGTTTTGGACAAAACCATTCTAGTGACCGTCGGTCGTCTGGTGAAGCGCAAAGGCGTGGCTTGGTTCGTTGCACACGTCATGCCGCATTTGGATAACACCTATTATTTTTTGGTAGTGGGTCAGGGGCCAGAGTATGATCGCATCAAAACCGTGATTGTCAGGCATCATTTACAAGAACGTGTCTTTTTATTGGGCGCTCTTTCCCGACGGGAAAGGGATCGTATTCTGAATGGATCCGATATTTTTGTGATGCCCAATATCAGCCTATCCGGTGACATGGAAGGTTTCGGGATCGTGGCACTTGAAGCCGGCAGCTGTGGTTTACCGGTAATTGCCACCGATACGCAGGGGATTCGTGACGCAGTCTTGGATGGCAAGACCGGTCTGCTGGTTCCAGAAAAAGATACTGCCGGTTTTGTGAATGCCATTAAGAATATTAACCTAAACAGCGCAGCAATCCAATCGATTGTCAAGGTGACCTTTAGTTGGTCCCGCATCTATCAACGCTATGCTGAGGCTTTAACCTAATGGCCAACTCCGCATTGTCCGGATGTCATGTTTGAGGATTATACCACTCCTTGACGACCTTTAAAGTCCCGTCAAGGGACAATGAGAGTGCGATAACGATGACTTTGGGCTTGTTTAGTGATGATTTTTATCCGAATATTGGCGGTATTGGGCGCTATGTCTATGAGTTCACACAGCGGATCCCGGAATCCGATCTGGTTATTTTTTCACCCTGCATCAATGACATCCCCAATCATATTCGGGTGCATCCACCGTTGCATCAGAAATTAAGAAATCTAAGCACTTCTTTTTGGCTGCATCGCAATATCACCCAGCTGATTTGCCAATACCATCTTTCCCGGATGCATATCCAATGTGGACCCGGCGGACTGTTCTTGTTAAAAAACGTCGGTGTTCCGATCATTGCGACCTGCTATCATACCTGGTGGCAACAATCGCATTATATCGTATCGCAATTCTGGAAGAGAGTGTTTTTGCCATTTGAGCGACGCACCTATCGCCTGGCAGATAAAATTATTTGCATTTCAGACGACAGCCGTCAGATGCTGGTTGAAAAATATGGCATCACAGCGGAAAAGCTGGTCGTGATTCATCCGGGGGTGGACATGCAGCGTTTTTCTCCGCTGGCGGAAACGGAAAAAATACCCAACAGTCTTCTTTTTGTCGGTCGGGTCGATAAGCGCAAAGGCGCCGATTTTCTCTTGAGATCGTTGCCCCATGTTGTCGAACACATACCGGCGGTGAAATTGTACCTCGGTGGTAGGGGCAAAGACCTTGTCGAGCTCGAGCAGTTTGTCAACGCTCAGGGCTTGTCTAAAAATGTGCAATTTTTGGGATTTATTCCAGATGATCAACTCAATATGTGGTACAATAAAGTACAATGCATCGTGGTTCCGTCTGTTTTTGAAGGATTCGGTCTGACGGCAGTGGAAGCGATGGCAGCCGGAACCAGTGTCATCTGTACCCGGGTGGATTCACTGAGGCACATTGTACAAACCAGTAATTGCGGTTATCTGGTCGATTACGGCGACCAAGCTGCCCTGGGGCAAAAGATAGTGGCGTTGTTGCAGGATAAGCACAAACAGCGTGAATTCAGCCAAAAGGGCAGGGCCGCCGTTAAAATTAATTATAATTTAGACACCCAGGTTGAAAAACTGCGCGAGGCAGTGTTTGCTACCAGTGGGTGAATTGCTGCGCAACCTGATACTTACAAAGAAAAAGTGAGGACGAAGTGAAAAAAGCACTGATTACCGGCATTACTGGTCAAGATGGCAGTTATCTGGCAGAATTTTTACTTGAAAAAGGTTATGAGGTTCATGGAATTATCAGAAGAGTGGCGCTGGAAGACCCGCGGGCCAGGATGTGGCGCATTCGGCATATCTTGGATAAAATTCACGTTCACAGCGCTTCTATGGAAAGCTATGCCTCGATTTTTAATATTATTGCCGATCTCAAACCCCATGAATGCTATCATCTGGCTGCCCAGAGTTATGTGTCCTATTCGTTTGAAGATGAATTTTCGACCATCGATACCAACCTAAACGGCACCCACTATGTGCTGTCAGCGATTAAAAGACAAGCGCCCCGATGTCGTTTCTACTTTGCGGCTTCCAGTGAGATGTTTGGACATGTTAAAACGACCCCGCAAAACGAGGAAACCCCGTTTCATCCCCGTTCGCCCTACGGTATTTCCAAGATGGCAGGCTTTGAGCTCACCCGAAATTACCGCGAGGCATATGAGTTGTTTGCCTTGTCCGGGATTTTGTTCAACCACGAATCACCGCGCCGGGGAGCTGAATTTGTGACTCGCAAAATCTCGTCTTCGGCGGCAAAGATTAAACTAGGGCTGGAAAAGGAGATACGTTTAGGAAACATCGACGCCAAGCGGGATTGGGGCCATGCCCAGGATTATGTAAGGGCCATGTGGATGATGCTTCAGCAGGACCAACCGAACGATTATGTGATTGCCACCGGGCAGACCCGCACGGTCAAGGAATTTCTTGATACCGCTTTCGGTTATGTCGACCTGGATTATCGTGAATACCTGACCATCGACCAAGAGCTGTATCGACCCTCTGAAGTTCATGTTCTGCAGGGGGATGCGTCCAAAGCGCATCAGAATTTAAAGTGGCAGCCCAACATATCTTTTGAAGATCTGGTCAAGGAAATGGTAGAAGAGGACCTGAAATGGTACACAAGAGTATAAAGCTGATCCGTGGCTTTTTCATTCGTAATGTTTCCAGCGAAGATAACACCTCTTTTTTGATGCCACTACTGATTCTTGAGTGATGTTTATGAACATTGGGTTGATCACCTATCCGATAGAAAGAAGCCCTGCCGGTGTTGGTACTTACACCTATAATCTCGTTAAAAACATTCTCAATATCGATACGAATAATACCTACACTCTGCTGCATTATGAAAAAAATCCGGATCCAATCTATTCGAAAAATGAAATTTTGTATAAATACTACCGCACTTTTCCGATCATGTTCTCAGATAGCTGGTATTTGTTTAGAAATCCGCAAAAATTCGATATCATTCATCGGTTTGCCCCTGGCGGCTTTTTCTACAAATTAAAATCCAAACGTGTGATTACGGTTTATGATTTATTCATGTACAAAGCCTATCCGTTCAACCGTAATATAAAAATTTTCCTTGCGCGCTATTTCAATAGAATGTCGATTAAAAAGGCCGATGCAATTATTACGATATCGGAATTTTCGAAACAGGAAATTATAAACACCTTTAACATCGATGCAGACAAGGTGAATGTGCTTTATTGTGGTCCCGGGCACATACATTCGGATTCCAAATCAAAGGCCGGTAAAGATTTGCTCCGCGAAAAGTATAATATTGTCAATGATTATGTTTTATTCGTCAGCACAATTGAACCACGGAAGAACTTACTGAATCTGGTCAAAGCTTTCGAAAATTTAAAAGATCGCCATAATATCAGAGAAGATCTGATCGTCGTTGGCAAAAAAGGCTGGGACTATCAGCCCACTCTAAAGTATATCGAAAAATCTCATTGCCGGTCATCTATTCATATGATGGGCTTTGTACCGGACTCTGATTTGGGCTGTTTTTATTGCAATGCCAGTTTGTTCGTCTATCCCAGCTTTATGGAAGGATTCGGCATTCCGCCGCTGGAAGCCATGCGATGCGACTGCCCGGTGCTCACGTCCAAGACTTCCTCTCTACCCGAAGTGATGCGCTATCCGGAAATGATGTTTGATCCTGATGATATCAAAGATATTGCTGCTAAATGCATAGCCATATTAAAAGATACAAATGCTAGAACCAATAATATTAAGTTGGGATCAAAAAATATTAGAAGATTCAGCTGGCGGGAATCGGCTAAAAAGATGATAGATATTTATAATTCGATATAAGATATGTTTTCGTTTTGTTCATGCGCTGATTTTTTCAAAGACCTCTATTAATCGAGAAAGATGATGGTCTTTTTCATACTGATCCTGATAAATCTTACTCCCGGCTTTTCCCATTTTTTCGGCAATTTCCTTATGGTAAAACAAATAACTTATCTTGTCAGCTAACTTTCGTACATCTTTTCTTTTCACCAGAAACCCATTCAGTCCATCTATAAGCCAATCCGTAATACCGCCAACGTTGAAAGCCACAATTGGCTTTTGGCAATACATTGCCTCCAATCCTACTATGCCGAAAGGTTCATCCCAAATTGAGGGTACAGCGGTTAATAAGCACGTTTCATAATACTTTTTTATATCACTGTTGGGTAGACTTCCTAAAAATTCAATCCTATGGGAAACCCCGAGCTTTTGTGCTAAAGACTTCAATCTTTTCTCGAGAGGACCGTCACCGGCTATTTTGAGGTTCAGCTGCTCTGGCCAACGTGGAATTGAATTGATTAAATACCTTACTCCTTTTTGTTTGATCAGTCTCCCGGCAAAAAATACAAAATCGTTAAATTCAACAGCTGTTTTTCTGTCATAGCTGCAAAAATAAGGGATCACCTCTATGGCGGAGGGTGAGAAATCATTGTAAATCAAACATTTTTTCATATATTGGCTGGCGACAACTAACTGGATATTCTTGAGCGCTTTAAAGGCGCGCACTTTATTTTTGATCAAAGGCAAAGATATGTTTGGAAACGGGTGAAGACATCCCCGCCAAAAGGTATTAAAATAGCAACTGATGCTCATTGGAAAATCACATGTATTGCCACCGATGATAAACATTTTGTCCCCTTTGGGGCAAAAGAACCTGTGATCGTGTATATACCTTGCTGTTGCAAGACGCTCTGAGCATGTTTTAATTAACGCATAATTTGGAATATTATGAAAATAAGCGACGTCGGGATGATGTTTTGAAATAATCGTATTTAATGCCCTATCCGAATTTTCGTCAATTAATCCTTCTGGATTCATCAACGCCGGTAGAAAATACTCATGTCTATTTTCATGTTTTAAGGTTTTGTTGCTTTGTATGCCATATGCGATGATAAGCCTATGGCCCAGATTTTCCAGCGCATTGGAAATATTCAATACATAATGCTCCGTCCCTCCATGAGGTTCGTAATAGTCACAAATCTGTAAAATTCTCATTTTCCTAGACTCAATAAAAACAATCTTTCCAATTTCAGAATGTGTTCTTTGGCACCTTCCGTCACGGGTTGAAAAAAGCCGCCATTGCTAATTCTATGGCTTTTTAATCGTTGGCGCATATGAAAGCAATGCTGGGCAAAACGAAAAAAGCGTTTTAATTGAACGGCTGTAAAATACTCATTTCGCATGACTGGATGGTAGCCGGTATAATTTTCAAAATTGCGATCAACAATGTAGCCATTAGTCTCTGCCCAGGCTGATAATTTTGTGCCTGGGTATGGTGTTGCATATGTGACTTGTATTTCATCCGGATCTAATTTACTAGCAAGATCGATAAGGTTGAAAATTTCTTTTTTAGTTTGACCGGGCAATCCTATGATGAAAAAACAAAACACACTGATATTTTTACTTTGGCAATATTGAATTAACTGTTTCATTCGCTCTTCATCACAAACTTTACGGTTTACTCTCATTGCAATTTCAGGATCGCTGGTTTCGATACCAAAGTTTATACCGATGCAACCAGCACTTGTCATCTCGTCAATGAGATTTTCATCCAAGGTGTCGATTCTGGTTTCACATCGCCAGGAAAAAACCAAATTGTTTTTTCTAATTTTTCTGCTAAGCTCTATGATTCTTGACCGATTTAAAGTGAATTCCGGATCTCTAAAAAGCAGGTTTTTTATGCCGAGTTCTTCAACAATGTATTCTAATTCACCGTAAATATTTTCTGCAGAGCGGGAGCGCCATTTTTTTCCCTGCAAAACCGGATATGGGCAATATTCGCAGCCAAACGGGCAGCCACGTGAAGTTAATATAGGTAGAAACGGTTCGTTCTTTTGAAATTGCCTTCCGGGCAGACGATAATTTCTGTATGGCATGAGTTTCCATGCCGGAAAAGGAAGGTCATCGAGATTGTATTGCTTCTCAGCGGGTTTATTTTTTATTATTTCCCCGTCAACACTTTTATACCAAATGCCATTTGTTTCTTTGATACCCTTTAGACATAATTCGACAAATGTGTTTTCAGGCTCTCCAGTTATCACAATATCAACGGGGTGCTGTCTTAAAGTTTCCGCGGGAATTAGAGATACATAGGGCCCGAAAAATACAAGTGGAACCTGAATAACTTCTTTTAAGAGAGAAGCAGTTTGCAGATCAAAAGCATAAGTGGGTAAAGAGGTGCGTATCGCTATCAGCTTGATGTTTTTTATGGCTTTTATTTCCTCTAACAACTTTTTGATATCATATCGCAGCCCCAGACAGTCAATGACATTGACTGGAATATTTCGTTGCAAAAGACCGGCGGCTGTGTAAGGCAAGTCCATCGGAGGAACAAGCGCCCCGCCTTTATCATAGAGCTGGCCCAATCCCCCCATCATGTCTTTGTTTGAAATCTTACCAGGTGGATTGGGCGGATTAATCAATACAATCATATATATCGAATCCTTTTTACTTTTACTTTTCTTTTTTCAATACCGAATTTGCGAAAGATCCTTGTTAGCAAATGTATTTTAATCAAACAAATTTGTGATTTTGACTTCTGTTCAAGTAAATCAGTGGCCACGGTTGCAATCTCGCCGGTGGAGAGCATCTTTTCCTTATCTGTTAGATTGGCGTTTCTATTATTCGCAAAACCGGTGTCAACTATATCGGGACATAAAACATAGATAATAACATTTTCACTTGTAACTTCCTTCGCAAGCGCCTCGCTGAACCCAACAATGCCGTACTTTGAAGCACAATAACCGGCACATTCAGCGTAAGCCTCTATACCGCATATCGATGAAATATTAATAATAGCACCATTTTTCTGCTTCAACATAAACGGCAGGGCGGCTTTAACACATAAATAGGTTCCGGTCAGATTGACTGCAATCATTTCATTCCATGAATCATTCTCAAAATTGGTAACAAAATTAAAACTGCCAACACCGGCATTGTTGATCAATATATCAATCCTGGAAAACGTGTTGATCGCTTTTTTGACAATATCGTCTACTTCGTTTGGTCTTGATACATTGCCTTCAATGGACAGGCCTTTTATTTCAAATTTATCCGTTAATTCTTTAATAAGCAGATCAACCTGAGCTTTATTACGCGCCGCTCCTATAATGTGTGCTCCCTTAGAGGCGAATTTATACGCCAGCTCACGACCGATTCCACGCGAAATGCCAGTAATTAAAACGGTTTTTCCTTTTAATTGGCTCTTCATAGCGAACACCTCTGGGGCTTCATTAAAATTGCAAATGCTTTTTTAATCCGATATACATCTGTTGCGATGAAGCCTTTAATTAAATTTTTCAACAGCGCTTTTTTACTCATATACATATATGCGGCATCTTTATACTGAAACAGTTTCACTGTTGAAAGTTCGGTTCCAACAACCGGCATTTTGTTTTCTTTTTTTGGAAATGCATAATATTCTTTCCAGGATATTTTCGCATTTTCAATATCATTTCGGTATAAATTATAGAGATATGAACCCGGGTCGGGTCGTACAATGGTAAACTGAAAGTAATCCGGTCGTAATTTTTGTGCCAGCTGAATTGTCTGGCAGATGGTCTTTTCGGTTTCCCCGACATTTCCAAGCATAAAGAAGCCAAAAAATTTAATACCTGCTTTTCTGGTCAGTTCAGCTGCTTGTAGGCATTGTTCGATAGTTTGCTTCTTCCGAATATTGTTCAAAATTTCTTGTGATCCGGACTCAAAGCCGTAGGAAATCAGCCAACAACCGGATGCTTTCATGGATGTCAGCATCTCAGCATCAACGGTGTTGACCCGACTGAGGGTTTTCCAATCGATCTTGAGTTTTCGATTCTGGATTTCCTTGCAGATATTTAAAACCTGCGTTTTATTTAAAGTGAAAAGGTCATCATAAAACGCCAATTCCCGCATACCATATGTGTTTACTAGATATTCAATTTCATCGACTATTTTTTGGGGACCTCTTTTGCGGTGACGATTGCCGAAAACAGATTTTTCCGAACAAAATATACAGTCAAAAGGACACCCTCGTGAGGCAATCAAGTGCGTGGTGGGTGTCTTCTTTAAGGGGCCCCATCCTCTGTATTTATGTATAGGCAAAAGGTCTCTTGCCGGCATCGGCAATTCGTCTAAATTGGCAATGGGTGGGCGAAGTGCATTTTTAAAAATGCGGTTGTTCTTTTGGTAAAATATACCTTCGATATCTTCTAGGTTTTTCCCTTTTACAATTTCAAGAAAAGTATATTCTCCTTCGCCGATTACGACAATATCGATATTGCCTTTTGCTTCTCTCAAAGTTCTTTCCGGCAACGAGGAGGGGTGGGGACCGCCAACGACAACAAGAATTTCAGGAGATTTTTGCTTTACAATCTTTGCTATTGTGTATGCGTTGTCAACCTGAAGAGTCAGCGCTGCGATTCCCAATATGTCCGGGCAGAAATCATCTATTATTTTTGCAAGGTTTCGAAACTTGTCCCTCTCTAAGTCGAAGTCAATAATGTCAACCTCAAAATGCCTTTCACGGAGAACACCGGCGATATATGCTAAACCAAGCGGCGGGATTGAAGGTTTTTCTTCTTGAAAAGTTGGGGGATTTATAAGTAAAACTTTCATAATCAACCTTTCAACATCTGTTTTATCAATGATTTGTCTTCATCATCAAACCACTGAAGAATAAGTAAAGCAAGAAAATATATCAGGGTGACAAGGGGAATAATCAATAGAAGGTGGAGGCTGCTTAACGCTTTTATTAAAAATAACGATAGTGCTATCGGGATGCAAATTTTGAGATGATGAAAATATGACCACTTAAGAAAAGAAATATTAAAATTTTTCATATTAAATGCGAACGCAAAGATGCATCCGATACTTTCAGTGATTACGGTGGCGATGCTCGCGCCAATGTAGCTCCACATGGGGATTAGAAGTAGGTTTAGAATGATATTGCACACAACATTTACCAAAGAAAGCCACATGTTAATCTTTTGTTTGTTTACTGCTGTCAACGTGGTGGAAACAAGCGTGCTTATGAATATAATTCCACCTGCAAAAATTAAAATTTCCAAAGCACGGGCTGATGGAAGAAACGCTTCACCGTATAAAAATAGAATAATTTCTTTGGATAACATAAAGCCCACACAAACGATCAGTATGGCTGCCGTTATTAGGTATTTGAAAGAACGGATAAACGTTTTTGCTAGTGATGCAATACCTGTTTGATAAAAGTCACTCATCAATGGAAAAACGGACCTGACATAGGCATCAGGTAATAAAAGCAGGCTGCTTAAAATGATATACGCGCCATTATAGAAACCGACGGCTTCATCTCCTTTTAAAAAGGATAACATTATCGTATCTACTCGGTAATAAAGTGTCACAAACAATGCCATTATTGCCAGTGGCCAGCATTCTTTTAGAAGATATCTAATTGTTCGTGTATCCCAGATTAATGATATTGCAGTGAAGCATTTTGCTTTTTTAAAGAAAAGTATTAAAGGAGGAATTTCAGAAATAATCAGGGTCAGAGCAACAAAATATAAGTTGAATCCAAATACACTTGCAATATAAATAAAAATCAGGGCCAGGACCTTACCCGTTAATTCAATTAACACCAAATAAATTGATTTGAGGTGTGCTTCGAAAATGACTTTAGGCGTTCTGAAAATGTTAAACCAGATAGTTATGGAAAGGATAAAGATAACTTTTGATGATTCAGACGGTATGTCTAAAAAAAAGGTGAGTAAAATGGTTAAAGTGATAGCAAAAAATGAAAAAAAAATTTTGACAAAAAAACCGCAACCTATCAATCGTGAGGCCGCTGTTTTGTTTCTAGAAATTTCTCGGATTAATACTGTATCGATACCAAATATGCTTATGACGTTAAAAAACGCCAGAAATGCCATTGCGAATACGAATTTACCGTAATCTGCTACACCCAAATATCTGGCCAGCAGAACCATTGTAGCCAGGTGTAAAATTCCGATCACAACCCTGCCCAGGAATAACCAAAGCGTATTTTCTGCAATTTTTCGTACGATAGCCATATTTGCCATAAAACAGGTGTTTGAATTCTCACGCTAAAAACATAAAAACGAACTTACCGCCTATTTGAGGATTCCCAAATTAGTACCTTGGGTCGGTTTTCTAATCTGGGTAGAAAGGCCTTGAATTCATCCGGACGTAAAACCAATGAACGAATTTTACGTTTGATATAGCGTTCGGTTTTTCGGCTGAGATCATTGAGATGGTAATGATCGATATCACCCACCAGAATGATATCGATGATGCCGGTATCTTTGCCTTCAGCATAGTCATCGATCAGGTAAGCGCTTTCAAGGTTTCCCAGGCGTTCGATAATGCTGTCAATGACCTGGTCGATACCCATCACCTTGCTGACCATCGATTTTAGCTCCGGAAAAAGCGCATGGCGGGTGTTGGCTTTGTAGACCACCTGGCGGCCGTTTTTTTCGGATTTGAGCAGGTCGGTTTTTTTAAGTTGATTAAGCTCCTCTCGAACGGCGTTGGTCGATACATTGAATTCTTTGGCCAGTTCCCTTAAATAGGATCTTGCTTGCGGATTAAAAAAGAAACGCATCAGCAATTTAACCCGCGTTTTAGATGCGATCAGTCCTGACAAAAGATTTTCCAAATTATGCCTCTTTTTGAGTAGTATTATTACTCATAATACCAAAGATAACATTGATTTGTCAAATTTCATCGGATAAAAAGTGGCCGAATTAATGAATAAAACATTTAGTATCAATAAGTTATGATTTCGTGTCGTCACAAAAGAATGGAAATACCCATGCCCCAGGTCATGTCTTATCAAAATCTATATCGGTTTTTGGATTTAAAAGCTGCGTAGAATTGGTTGGATTGAATCCAGAGCAAGTGGCCTTTCAAAATAGTCGCAAGCCGGGTAACGTCTAAAGACCTTTCATATCGGATATTCATTATGTTCAGCTGTTAGCAATTGTTATCATTACCTAAAACCTGCTGATAAAAAACCCTGGTGCAGATAATCATCTGCGGCCCGAGCTGTGATTGCAAAAAACCGTTGTAAGTGAACGGCAGCTTGCTTTGGGGAGGCTCAACTTTCAAGCCCACCAAATCATATCAGAGAGCCGTGCCCACACATCAGATCATAAGCCCGATAAACCCCGATGGAGCGCCCAATATTGTCAAAAATGGGTCATTTTGGGGGCATTATCTTGTTTTTGACAGCTTGGCCTACCGATCTATCAAGCATCTAAGTTACTAAATTCATTATAATAATAAAATAATTTAAGAAATGGCATAGCATTTGCAAAATTAATTTCAGACAGCTTGTCTGGCCATGCAAGACTGTTTGCGGGCATTACCCGATTAGACATTTATGATTATGAAGCGCATTGCGAACAATACAGATGGGGCCGTTACAAACGGTTCCGGCGGATTTACCCTGGTGGAACTGATGATCGTGATTGCCATCATCGGCATTCTTGCGGCCATTGCTGTCCCCAATTATATGCGCTACCGTAAAAAAGCCGCAATATCTGAAATTGCAGCTAATCTTAAAAACTTTAAGACAGGATTTATTGCTTTTGCGGTCGAAAATGAATGGTATCCGGATGATTGCCACACCGACAACGGCCCATACGGTCTGCCGGACCAGTTAGATGGGGTTCCGATCACAGATATGGAAGACTATATTATGGTTGATGAATGGTCAACGCCAACATATTTAGGGGGCAGGTATAACTGGGAGGGACCGGATACCTATTGGCCTACTTATCCGGATGGAAATGGATATTTCGGCATCTCTATAGACGGGGCCACCGCCTCTCAAAAGGATTTGCGATTTCTGGACGGATTGCTCGATGACGGTGATCTGTCCACCGGTGAATTCCGGCTAACACCCAATAGCCGCTACACTTACATATTCGAGGAATCATAGCGCTAAACGAGGATGATAAAACCTTGCGTCTAGCTATGGACCTGCAGGCGCAGGGCAATGATGTCATCAATCATTTTGCGCTCAGTTTCCGTCAACTGCAAAAATCTTACCTTCATGCCACGCACGACGATTTCTTCCTCAATGACATTCTGATTGTTCCAGATGACCTCAGCGTGAAAGCGATGCGCTTGGCGGTGGTGCAGTAAGATTTTGATCGTAAAAGACACGCCAACCGGCAATGGCTGGGGGCAGGTGACAAAGGCACCGCTGGTCGTGAGCTCTTTTATGCCGACTTTCATCACGCCCGCAGGCTTTTCAATCAGGGCGGGACGCTTGAGCTGAACCCTTTCAGCTTGTGCGGTTACCTCTTTGACTTCAAATTGTAGATGTTGCACGTTTTTGCCGTCGGCGTCGCCCAAGACTTGCTTTTTATAGCGCGACACCACCCGCAAAAAAATGAAAAACAGCAGGGCTAATACGATCGATATAAACGGCAAGCCCTGTATGATTGAACTCTTTGCGTCCATAGGCATTAACTGGTGTTATTTGACTTCTGACTACCAGCGTATAATGTTCAGTGCAATTTGTCTACTAGAATGATCCGAGTGCTATTTTTCGAATAAGATTTGACAAGATAATTTGTTTATTTTATAGTAGCTTACGGGATCAAAACGGCCATTGCGGATTTGAAATTTCCCCCCCGATAGCGAATCTGATGAATGCGCCATGGTAGATATCGATTACATAAAAGAATATAACGTTAAGAAGGAATCTGCCAAAGAAACGGTCAAACGTTCCGCATTTGACCGCCGTTCCGGCGAAGATAAACGCTTGCGTTATAACCTGGACTATTTTACGGATGGCGGTCGAGAACGCCGCGATGGTAAAGAGCGGCGCCAATCCGGAGAACGCCGCCGCGGCTGGGCGCGGGTATACAAATGGTGCAGTGTGTTTTTGGGCAAAAAAGCATCATAACGTCATTCAGGTGTTATGTGCCTGACCCCGGGGGTCGGCCAGGCAGGGCGAGTTTCAGTGGCCCTGCTTTTTTTATGGCTAAATGCCTTCCATCTTCTGGCGCAAGCGCTGGATGGTTTTTTGGTAATCTTTTTGACCGAATATGGCCGAGCCGGCCACAAAAACATCGGTACCGGCGGCAGCAACTGCAGCGATGGTTTTTTCGTTCACCCCGCCGTCGACTTCTATTAAAATGCTGAGTTCCCGTTCCTGAATCTGTTGGTGCAAGTCTTTGATTTTATCAATGCTGTTGGGGATAAATGTTTGGCCGCCAAAACCGGGATTGACGCTCATAATCAGGACATAATCCACGTATTCAAGTATGGATTCGAGGCTGGCTACCGGGGTGGATGGGTTCAACACAACACCTGCCTGAGCGCCGGAATCTTTAATTAGTTGAACCGTGCGGTTAAGATGGGTGCAGGTTTCAACCTGGACGGATATATAAGCAGCGCCGGCGGCGGCAAATGCCGCGATATAATTGTCAGGATTGTCGATCATCAGATGCACGTCGATCGGAAGGCTGGTGACGCGTTTGACGGCTGCAACGATCAGCGGACCAATGGTAATGTTGGGTACGAAATGACCGTCCATGACGTCGGCGTGAATCCAGTCTGCACCCGCGGCTTCAACTGCTTTGATTTCTTCTCCGAGTTTCGAAAAATCTGCTGACAGAATTGACGGCGCAATCAGTTTCATTTTTTTCTCCCTCAAGGTTTCAATCTTGACTTACGGTTTGTTGCTGTCTTTATCCGTAAATGGCAGCTTCTGGCCGCTTGCTTCTGGTATCTGGCTCTTTTTGATCGACTTGCCAGCCGCCAGCGGCAAGAAGCCAGAGGCGAAAAGACGGTAACCCTTGAACCCTAATTTGCTTTAAAAACCTGGGTCTTTATAAGGCGATCATTTTCATATACAAATATGGTGGCCTCACGATCGGTTGGAATCAACAGCCAGATTTCTTCCCCTGCTTTGACAAAATCATCAAACAGGTCGTTGGTAAACCCTGCCGTATTGAGACTCACACGAATGTGTCGATTTAAAAAACCGCTGTCCAGTCGGTAGCTAAAAAGATTTCCGCTTGCCTGGCCTAAGGAAGGGCTGGATTTTTCTTTATGCGCCTCACGGTTGATCAGCAAGCGCACCGTGCTGCCGATGACAACCCGTTGGCCGGATACCGGTTCCTGCTCGACAATGGTATTGCGCGGTTTATGATCTTGGTAGGCTGACTTTAGCTCTCCGACCTTTAGATTTAGGTCTTCAATTGACTGCAGCGCATCTTCAAGCGTCAAACCAGCCAGATTTGGCATTTTAAAGGCCTTGGGTCGTGGCCCCAGACTCACTAAAAGATCAGCACACGCTTTGCGGGACACCACAATGCCGGATGCGGGGACTTGCGCGATGACGGCATCTTTTTCTATATTAACGTGATGGGTGCGCGAAAGCTCCCCGCGACACATATCGTTTTCCTCTAAAATAATATCGGTCTGTTGGATGGAAAGGCCCAGTAAATACGGCATGGCAAATGTTTTGGAACCTTTGGACAGAATGATTCGGACATCCCGGCCCTTTTTGATTTCGGCGCCTGGTGTTGGTTCCTGGAAAACCACATGATTTTTCGGAATATCACCGGTATATTCTGAACCTTTGACTTTGGTATTGAGTTCAAGCTCGGTCAGAATTTCCAGGGCGTAAACGACATCTTTGCCTTCAAGATCTGGAACAATAACGGTATCTTCGCTTTTGATAATTAGCGTAAGGGTTAAATAGGCGCTGATGCCGGCAACAAAGATAAACGCCAGGCCCAGACCGACGATTTTGGCTATCTTTGAAATCACTTTTTTCTTTTGAGACGGGCTAGATAAAATCCGTCCATTTGCTCGATAAATGCAAGCGTTGTAAACCCGGTATTGGATTTGATGGCAGGGCGTATGTCTTCAGGCAGTGCGCCCCAGCGTTTATCTATAACAAAATCCGGTTGGTTTTTCAAAAAATCCTCGATGACCGCTTCGTTCTCTTCAAATTCCGTGCTGCAGACCGCATATACCAGGATGCCTTTGGGTTTAACCAGCATAGCCATATTTTTAAGAATTTGTTTTTGAATGCTGGCCTGGCGCTCCACACGGGCCAATGACGCATGCCATTTAATGTCTGGATTACGCCGCACCACACCCAAGCCGGAACAGGGCGCATCTAGTAGAACCCGGTCGTAGCGGTTATGATGAAATGGTTCAACTGGATTCAACAAATCTTGGCAGGTGGTCGTCACGATGATTATCCCCAGACGCTGCATTTCATCATTAAGCTGTTTGAGCTTTGCGGCATTGCTATCCATAGCACAAATAGTGCCCTGGTTTAACATCAATTGCGCTATATGTGATGTCTTGCCGCCCAAACCGGCACATGCGTCCAACACAGATTCACCCGGCTGGGGGTTTAACAGTAGGGCCACCAACTGGGCGGCTTCATCCTGTACCTGAAACCAGCCTTCTTTGAAGGCTGCCAGATGTTGAATTCTTTGATTGGGATTTCGTATGTTAATTCCGTCAGGTGCGTATGATGTTGCTGCGAGGTGCTCAACCTCGCCAGCTAGATGCGGCATCAGATCCTGGCGACACATCTTGAGCGTATTAGATCGGATGGTAATGGGCGGAATGGTGTTTATAGATTCCGAGAGGGCCATAATGGTTTTTGCTGATAAGCGCTTTAGCCAGCGTTTGGCAAGCCATTGTGGAACGGATTGTCGAGTTGTTAAAAACGCCAGCGGGTCTTGTTCGAAAGAATCAAACATCACACGATTGTGTTCAGCGGCGGCTTTGCGCAGCAGTGCGTTGACGAAGCCGGCTGCTTTGTAATTATGGGTCTGTTTGGTTAGTTCCACAGCAGTATGGACTGCGGCTGAATCCGGCACGCGATCCAGAAAGAGTATCTGAAAAAGACCCAGTCGCAAGATATTCAAAACCACCGGCTGGATTTTACGCATGGGCATTTTGGAAAAATACGCGATGATATGATCCAGACGGCCGCGCCATCTTAATACACCGTAGACCATGGCATTTAGCAGCGCCCGATCCCGTCGGGAAAGATAGGCTTCATCCTGGGGCAGCTCATGTAAAATGCGGTCCAGCGTTTTTTTTCCCCGCTCTAAAGTATTGAGAACCTTCAAGGCACTATATCGAGCATCAACCATTTTCTCTATTGATGGCGTGATGGGGTATTTGCGTACTGGCGTAAAGGTAACGATATGACAACCTTTTGACATCCCACCAATATTCCATATTCAAAAGACATAAGTATTTTTGGCAAGTCTGAAAACATCTTTAAGAGGATTAATCGTTCATAGTGTTTATTGTAAAACCGTTCCCGGCGGCAACGCATAACCTCTTAAAAAATCGGCAATGGCCAACCGTTTGCCAGAGGGGCCTTGAATCTCTAATATCGATAGTGCCCCTTTGCCGGTGGCGACCATCAATTCACCGGGAAAGAACTCAAGAACAGTGCCGGCGGATTCCGAAACCGGCTCTAAAATCGGTGCGGCTTTTAGGATCTTCAAGCGCTGTTGATGGTGAAAGGTAAATGCCCCGGGCCAGGGCGTCATGCCCCTGATAAATGCGTCTAGTGCTTTGGCCGATTTGTTCCAGTCGATACGGCCATCTTGTCTTTTTAACAGTGGTGCATAGGTAGCGCCGGTGTGATCCTGGCCCTTGGGCGTGATTTTTTGAGCGGCCAGATCCTTTAACGTTTGCAAAAGCAAATCGGCGCCGATAACCGCCAGACGGTCATGCAGGGTGGCTGCAGTATCTGCAGGCAAAATGGGTTCTGAACGCGACAATAGGATGTCGCCCGTATCCATGCCCGCATCCATATACATGGTTGTGATGCCGGTCTGGGTTTCGCCATTGATAATGGCCCATTGAATCGGTGCTGGGCCTCTTAATTTTGGGAGCAAAGATGCATGCACATTGATGGCACCCAATTTGGGTAGCTGTAAGATTTGTTCGGAAAGAATATGGCCGTATGCGATCACAATCAGCAGATCAGGCCGAATGCCCTGGACCTGATCGATCAATTCAGCTGTATGGGGTTTGGTCGGTTGGAGCAAATTGAGGTTTAGCGCCAATGCTGTTTGCTTAACCGGCGGCGCCGCCGGTTTGCGGCCGCGACCCTTGGGGCGATCAGGCTGGGTGACAACCATCGCCAAACGATAGCCTTCCTGGTGGAGCATTTGAAGAGAAGGCACGGCAAAGGCCGGAGTGCCCATAAAGATGATAGTGAACTTGTCTTTCACTTCGACCGCAGTTTCTTTTTTATCCGGCGCGTATATATTTGTCTTTTCAAAGCGCTGATGTGGTCGATAAATAGCTTGCCTTTTAAATGGTCGATTTCATGCTGCAAGACAATGGCCAGCATTCCATCAGCTTCCAATTTCAGCGGTCGGCCCTCGCGGTCAACGGCTTCAACTAAGATGGACGAATACCGTTTCACGTCTGCGCGAAATTCCGGGACACTCAGGCAGCCTTCATTTTCGGATAAAATTTCGCCCTCTTGATCGATGATGCGCGGGTTGATGAGAACCTGTAAATCACTTCCGTCATCGGACGGAGAGATGTCATAAATGAGCACGCTGCGGCCCCAACCCACCTGGATAGCCGCTAGCCCAACGCCTGGTGCTGCATACATTGCGGCAGACATTTGATCAATCATGTTTTGAACATCACCGTCAATGTTGTCCAATTCACGGGTTGGATTTCGAAGGGTATTATCCGGATATGTCAAAATTTTGAGTGTCGACATGATACATTGTTACCTGAATTTTTCGGCAAACCTCAGCCGGCGGCAAAATTTGGTGCTTGGATTGCCGACCGTGCAGTGCGCCTGAGAATTGCTTTTATTATCTCACAAAGATCAGCGATTTTTCAACCCGTTTACGCTTTGGCGGATTTTTTTTCATAAGATAACTGCCAGATATTGACGCTGGTAATGATGGCTGAAACAAAACCGACAACAATGACCGGAAACATCTGTACGGCGTGATTGGCCAAAGTAAAACCGGCAGCAACATCTGACGAAGTCCCGAACAAGGACATGGCGAAAACGCCACCGGCTTCCCAGAGCCCCCAAAAACCAGGGACCGAGGGAAGGGCGATAAACAGGCAAATAATCACCATGACCGCAAACATTTCTGTAAAGGTCAATTGAACCCCCGGACTACCAAAGCTGAAGGCATAGTAAGAAAACGCCGCAATAATCCACACCAAAAGCGAATAGATTGAACAAATGATGATTTTTTGGGGATGTTTTACTAACGTAAATCCTTTGGCAATATTGTCAACAAAGCGAGTGAGCGGTTCGCATGCTTTGACGCGGATTTTTGTTTTCGTGGTCTCAGAAGCAAAAATGAACAGAAGCGGAAGGGCCAAGATCAACTGATGGATGGCACGACGAATCGACGGGATACTCACGGCGATCATGCCGATCATCAATAAGATGCCCATGAGAATGATACGGTTAAAAAGGATCTCCAGCGTGGCGCGATTGAGCTGAAAATTCCCGAATACAATTTGCACTTCTGGATTGATATCAATAGCCGTGAGGGTGATGACCGCAAAGGTCACCAGCGCGGCAACGTCAAACACGCGCTCGGCGGCAACCGTTGCAATCCCGGTGCCGAAGGGCACCTGTTCTTTTTTTTGCAAAATAGCGGGACGTGCAAACTCTCCGAGTCTTCCCGGAAAGATGCAGTTAATCATAAAACCGATCATCATAGGATGAAATGCTGGCCATATGCCGATTTTATGAGTCGATGCCAGTATAAATTGCCAGCGCAGCGCGCGGACAAAAAAGCTTAGGAGTACCAAAAATGTGGCCGGTATCACCCAGACATAATTTATCGATCCCAGATAAACAACGAGATCCCCCAGCGGGACGTTGCGAAAGGTAAAGTAAAGAGCCGCCACTGAGAGCGCAATGCCGATTGTCAGAGAGATAAGCAGATGATTTTTCATAAAGCAGACAGGGTTTTGCTGAGACGCACGGTATTCAATCTGTTAGCATTTACTCGTCATATACGACCAATATTTTCTGGGCGGCTTCAATATCTTGATGGATCTGGCTTTTGAGCTCGTCAATATGTCCAAATTTCTTTTCATCTCGTATGCGCTCAATGAAATTGACGCGTATCTTCTGGCCATAAATATTATCGCTGAAATCCAGAATGTGAACCTCAACAGTAAATTCATTGTCATTGAAAGTGGGGCTGTAGCCAATATTGGCCACACCTTTGTAAATCTGGCTCTGGTATTCAACTGTCACGGCGTATATACCGGTTTTGGGACACAGCTCGTCTTGCAGGTTGATATTGGCCGTCGGGATGCCCAGCAGTTTGCCGCCGCGATCACGCCCTTTAACCACCATGCCCCTGATTTGATAATGACGACCCAGCATTTTGCGAGCCGATTTGATTTGACCCGCCATCACCAGTTTTCTGACACGAGTGCTACTGATACGGTCCGGCACATCTCTAGTGGCCTTGATCCATTCGGCCACAATTACTTCATAGTCCAGTTGGGAGGCATAAGATTTTAGAACGGCCAGGTTGCCTTCACGTTTTTTGCCAAACGTGTAATCTTCACCCACGATGATGGCCTTCATGCCGATTTTTTTGATGAGCAATTCTTTAATGAATTTTTCGGCTGACAGTTCAGCAAATTCTTTTGTGAAGGGCACACAGATGAGCACATCGATGCCGGAGCGTTCGATGAGTTCTTGTTTTTGCTCATAGAGGGTAATCAGGGGAGGGTGGTTGTTTTTCTTTAACACCCGCATGGGATGCGGTTCAAAGGTCATGGCAATCGCAGTACCCTTTAGCGCATCTGCCTTTTCGATGACCTCATGAAAAAGTGCCTGGTGGCCAATGTGAACACCATCAAAGTTTCCAATGGTAATAACCGCATTGACAAATGGTTGTTGAATACGTTCAAGACGATCGATAATCTTCATTTTAAGTCTAAGCTTATCCCCCTTGGTCTTTAACCGGTTGCCTGAAATAACGCCTTGACATGCATAGTAAAAAAAGATATTTAAAGCAACCCTTGAGCACCTTTTGGCATCAGGGAATGCCGTGCTTGCCGAAGTGGCGGAATTGGTAGACGCGCTAGGTTCAGGGTCTAGTCCGGGTATCCGGGTGGGAGTTCGAGTCTCCCCTTCGGCACCACAATGATAAACACAGAAAGCGCAATTTCAATATTGCGCTTTTTTTGCTCTAAGTTTTGACCTTTTAATATTATCTTCGAATTTTGATGCTGTTGATGATCACCGGCTCCAAAGGGGTATCACCCGGCCCGGTTTTAACGGCACCAATTTTTTGAACGACCTCCAACCCTTTGACGACTTTTCCGAAAACCGCATGTCGATCGTCCAGGTGCGGTGTGGGGGCCAGGGTAATGAAAAATTGGCTGCCGTTGGTGTTGGGCCCGGCGTTGGCCATCGAAAGGATGCCTGCATCGGCATGCCGTAATCCGGCATCAAATTCATCTGAAAATTGATACCCTGGACCGCCCGTTCCGTTTCCCTGCGGGCACCCGCCTTGAATGACGAATCCGTCAATCACGCGGTGAAATGTCAGGCCATCATAAAAATTTCCGCCACGGCTGGTCTCCTGGCGGCCTTCAGCCAGGTTAATAAAATTCCAGACGGTTTGCGGGCACTCCTTGGCGTAAAGTTCTGCCTCAAAGTCGCCTAAACTGGTTTCAAACAAGGCAACCGGTCGATCAATGTCTTCTTGGTAGTCAATTTTTGTGCTCATGATAGGTTCCTTTTCTAGTGTAAGATGTTTCTGACAAGCTTCGAGTTAAAGACTGCTGCGTAAGAACTAGAAGCATTCATTTCGAGATAGTCAAAGATCCTATGCCCTTAATCACTAATACCTATTAGGGCATCGTCAAGCTGTTCAGTCATGCGGATCGTCATTAGTCGATTCATCAAAGAATCATCGGCATCAATTAGTACGGTGATATAGTTGGATGTGAGGCCTCTTAACAGACCGGTTGATGAGTGGCGAGATGATTCGATCAGCACTCGTTTTTGCTGTCCAATAAACTGTTGATTAAACTGCAGGCGCTTGGCATTTCCAAGACGACGCATGTGTTCAGATCTTTGTTTAATGATTTGGGGCGCCACTTTGCCGGTGTAGTTTGCCGCCGGTGTGCCCGGTCGGGCCGAAAACGGAAAGACATGCAGATAGGAGACCGGCAGCGCCTGAATGAACGCGTAGGTATGGTTGAAGGCGGTGTCGGATTCACCGGGAAAACCGACCAGAATGTCAACACCAATGGCGGCTTCCGGAATGCGTCGGCGAATATTGTCAACGATTTGCTTGAAATCATCGGGTGAATAAGGTCGTTTCATTTTTCTGAGAATTTGGTCATCACCGCTTTGCAGCGGGATGTGAAAGTGGCGGCAAAACCGCTCTGATTCGGCTATTTGCTGAATCAGCTCATCGCTCAATTCAAGCGGCTCTATGGAACTAAGTCTTATGCGCGGGATGATGGTACGGCGTTCGATACGCGCCAGCAATTCGCTCAGACGGGTTTTGGGTTTTAAATCTCGGCCGTATTGACCCAAATGAACGCCGCTGAGAACAATTTCAACAACACCTGTCTCGCACAAGCCCCGAATCCCTTCCAGGACATCATCTGGTGGCAGGCTGCGGCTTGGACCTCTGGCTTGCGGCACGATACAGTAAGTGCAAGCGGCATTGCACCCATCCTGTACCTTAAAAACCGGTCGTGTACGGCCACCGCTGATGGCAGCAGAAGGCAGTGTGAGCGCCTGCGATTGGCACTTTTCATTGCAGATGGTAAGGGGGTTTTCCTTTGTCTGCGCCTGTTTAACGTCGATCAGTTCGCCAAGGCGGTGTTTGTCGGTGTTGCCGACAATGTAGTCAACACCACTGATTTTTTCGAGGGCTTTTGGTTCGGTCTGTGCGTAGCAACCGGTAACCACGATGCAGGCATTTGGATTACTGCGGATAGCATGACGCACTGCCTGGCGGGATTGCATGGCGGCTTTCTGGGTTACGGTACAGGTGTTGATGACCACCATCTCCGAAGCTTCACAGTCATTAACCGCTATCCAGTCTTTGGCTTGCAGTTGGGCTGCAATCACATCGGATTCGGACTGATTCACTCTGCAACCCAGGGTGTTGACTTTAAATTTTGGCATTATTGTCTGCTTGGTCGTTGATTTCGCATCGGTAGCCAAACTCAGCCCTCAATGCGGCTTTTTAAATTATTGCTATTTCGCGCAACTGTCAACTTATGCTTGTGCAGATGTTGCTGGTGTGCCTTGGCGGCCAGGTTATTTTGCAAAAACCACATCCGTACAGGGGTTTTGCTTTCAATTTATTGATTTTCGATTGATTATCTCATATTATCAGAATAAAGAGATATTCCCAAATGACCCACCTCAGGGACACGATGAGGACAACAGCCGACCGTTTTAAAGAGCATCTTAAAACATCACCCGAAACCAGCAAGATTCTTACGCGCGCACAGCGCATTGAGGCTCAGTTTCGATAAAGGTTAGGCAATGCTGAATCGATTTGCATATCGAACCACAGGATTGGCTATCAGAACGATTACCAACCTGTCAAAGGCTCAAATTTCCTATCATGGCGAAGATAATATTCCCGCCGGATCCAATATATTCGTCATCAATCATTTTACGCGACTCGAGACCTTTTTGATGCCCTATGTGATTTTTCGTCTGACCCATGTTCCGGTCTGGTCTCTGGCATCGTATGAGCTGTTTAAAGGCGCCTTTGGGGCCTATTTGGAAAAAGTCGGCGCTGTTTCCACCAAAAATCCGGATCGGGATCGCCTGATCGTTAAAACCCTGTTGACCGGTGAGGCGAATTGGATAATTTTTCCTGAAGGCCGCATGGTTAAAAATAAAAAACTCATCGAAAAAGGGCGTTTCATGATATCTGCGGCAGGGGGCAAGCGTCAGCCGCATACGGGCGCCGCCACCGTAGCGTTGAGAACCGAGTTTTACCGTCAGCGTCTGAGAAGATTGCAGGGCGAAGACGCCGAAGAAGTTCAGCGTCTGGCAGATCAATTTCAAATCAAAGACATGGATCCGGTTATTTTTGGGGATACCCATATTATTCCGGTTAATCTGACCTATTATCCGATCCGGGCGCGCGAAAACATTCTGAGCAATCTGGCCATGCGTCTGGTCGACGATTTGCCGGAGCGTCTGATCGAAGAGCTGATGACCGAGGGATCCATGCTGCTTTCAGGAGTGGATATAGATATCCGTTTCGGCGAACCCATCGAGATATTCGAGTGTCTTCAATGTTCCCCGATTGACATGGATATTTCTACCAAAAGACGGTTTAATTTTGATGATGCCATCCCTTCACGAACCCGGCTGCGAATCGAAGCCCTCAGATTGATGGAACGGTATATGGCCGCCATTTATAATTTGACGACCGTCAATCATGACCATCTGTTTGCATCTATGCTGCGGGCGATGCGCACCAAATCGATTGATGAAAAAGACCTGCGTAGACGTGTTTTTTTGGCCAGCACCCAAATTCCGCAAAACAACAATATTTCTCTGCATCGCAGCTTAGATGATGATCAGGTGCATTTGCTAACCGACGACCATTATCACAAGTTCCAGGATTTTTTGACGGTGGCGCTGGATACCGGCATCCTGTTGCGGCAAGGCAAAGGGCTTGTCAAAGACTCCTCAAAATTTTCTTCTGCTTATGATTTTCATCGGGCCCGGATTGATAATCCGATTGATGTGATGGCCAATGCGGTGGAACCCATCACCGAGCTGCAGCGCGTCGTCAACCGTTTGGCGGTTCAGCCTCGGTTTTGGATTCGCCGCAAAGTGGCCAACTACCTGATGGATGCATCTATTGTGGAATATGAAAAGGATTATGCCACCTTTAAGATCGAAGGTGAGTCTAAGCCCGCTTCAGTGGGCATGCCCTATTTGATTAAGGGCCGCTCCAAGAAGCTGGGCATCATTCTCTCCCACGGCTATATGGCAGCGCCATTAGAGGTCAGAGAACTGGCTGAATATTTAGGTCGGCTGGGTTTTTGGGTATATGCACCGCGTCTAAAAGGACATGGGACATCCCCGGAAGACCTGGCGATGCGCTCCTATAAAGATTGGCGAGATTCTGTTGACCGTGGCTATGCGATTATCAGTAATATTTGTGAACGTGTGGTAGCCGGCGGGTTTTCAACCGGCGCCGGTCTGGCCTTGGATCTTGCCGATCGGGTCGATGGCGTGGCCGGTGTTTTTGCGGTGGCTGCGCCCCTGCGTCTTAAAGATTTTTCGGCCCGGTTTGCCCCGGCAGTTGATATGTGGAATCGTCTCATGCACAGAGCTCGTCAAACAGGTGCAAAAAAGGAATTTGTAGAAAATAAGCCGGAAAATATTCACATTAACTATGTGCGCAATCCGATTTCAGGTGTGGTGGAAATCGATCGGCTCATGGATGATTTGGAGCCCAGATTAGCCACTATTAAAGTGCCGACCCTGGTGGTTCAATCCAGCGGTGACCCCGTTGTGGAGCCCAAAGGATCCCGTGAGATTTTTAATTTGATTGGGTCAAAAGACAAAGAATATCTTCTGTTTAATTTTGATCGGCATGGTATTCTAATGGGTGACGGTGCCCAAAAAGTTCATGAATCTATAGGTAATTTTATTAAACGATTTAAATAAAATATAATAAAAATAATAAAGTATAACACTATAGTTTGATCACCGCTGTTTCCCAATTTAAATCACCTTTGTCACCCCCCTCGCACAAATGCTGTCAAATCCCTCAGCTATTTTTGCAAGGACTTGCTGATCGCAGTTCGGCAAAGCAGTCGTTGACACGCCGCCCACGGATTAAATGACCGATTTTGATTGATGGGCGCGTTGAGGATATTATTTCTTAAAATCTATTTAACCATTTATTATTACATAGAATATCGTTATTTTTTATGGTTAAAATACATGGAAATTTTGACATAAACTGTTATTTATATTACAATAATTAACATATTGAGCGTTTGATAATGAACGCAATTCAAACCTTCATTATCCTTTTACAAGGATTCGTCATATCTATGAGAAATGGACTTTGGGTCATTGGCATGGTGTTCATGGTTGCCTGCATGAAAACGATTCCAGCAGTTAAAGTAGCAGAAGAACCCATGGTGCAGGAGTGTACATACGTTGCAACCCTTTCGGAAAACACCGATCCTGGAAGAATTATGGATAACTACCGACCTCCGGAGCATCAGGATGAAATTTTGCAACGGGCCGCCAACTTGGGCGCTACGCATGTTGTCTGGCTGTATGATTATCGGGTGGGTTCGGCTGCCAAAGCCTATCGCTGCAATCAGTGATTGGCGTGCAGCTGAGTCCCTAAACAGGAAATTTGCTTAAAGGCCAATTTTAACCCCTAATATCGAATTGAAAATAATCCATATGGCAAAACGAAAGATGTATAATACCACCCTGGATGCTGATTTAATTAAAGAAATCAGGATCCTGGCCGCACAACTCGAAAAACGCCAAAACGATCTGCTCGAAGAGGCCATCCAGGACCTTCTTGAAAAATACAAATTCAAACAACCGGCAAATTAAGCGTTATAAATACTTGATTTTTATCATCTCATGGTGTTATGAGACACCCTGAGGTGGTTTGATGAATTCAAATCCTGAAAATAGAGACCACACCCGTTTTGATTACCAGGCACCGATTGTTCTCGAAGACGCCAAATTTGGTGTTCTACAGGGGGCCCGAATGTTCAACTATAGCGATTTCGGGCTTTATTTTGAAACCGATCACTTCTTAGCACCCGGGTCTGATATCTACATTGGCATTCCCAATTCTCCCTACACCCCTGATCCTGACGTTTATGAACGATATCAAGTTGTTATAAAATGGCGCCGACCGCTAAAAAAATCTTCTTTCTATTATGGTTATGGTGTGCGGTTTTTGGATACCGATCCACTGGACCGACCCATTGAAAGAGGAATTGAATCCCGTAAACACCCCCGAAAACCATGTTCTTTATACGTCAAGTATGCGGTTGGTCGCAAAATTTATCCCGGTGAAGTTAAAAATATCAGTCTGGGGGGCTTATTTATAAAAACCAATGAAAAAGACGGATTAGATGTCGGCACAACCCTTCAGCTGGCAATTCCCAATCACAAAAAAGGCAATGTTATTCAACGTTATGCCAGAGTCATATGGTCCAATCGCAGTGGTTTTGGGGTGGTATTTCAACGACTGGTCAAAAAGATATGGCAGGGTCAAAAAGAGGCTTGAAATCCGCTTGACATATGACAATGTGGTATTAGCATAATATATAGCAGCTCAGGCTGCAAAGTCGTTAATCGGTTAACCTATAAACTTAACCCTTAACACTTTCCTCTATCCCAAGTGGCCCATTCCCCATGGGCCGCTTCTTTTTGAAACCCACCCAATTGCTATCTGAATCTTGACAGATTCAAAGCGTAACTTATGTTATTATTGAGGTGGTTGTTTGTGAACCTCCTTCAATCTCCTCGTTCTGCTGGGTGGTTCCTTGGGACCACCCATTTTATTTGATAGCCATCTGGTGCAATTGTTGGCCCATTAGGAGGCCGAATGCCATCTATGCCCGTGCTGGAAATATTTTCAGACTATATCTGACCCTGGTGTTATTTCATCACCGGGCGTGTTGCACAATTAAAGCAAGAGCTTCAAATAACCGTAAAATGGCTGGCTTTCCCTCTTCATCCAGAAACCCCTCCGCAGGGAAGATCACTCAAGGATTTATTTGCCGGGCGCAATATCGACATCCCCCAATTGCTTTCCCATCTTAAACAAGTGGCGCAGGACTTGCGTCTACCCTTTGGGGAGCGGCAGATGACTTATAACAGTCGACGGGCCCAGGAGCTGGGCAAATGGGCAGAGCAGCAAGGAAAGGGCGACACTTTTCATGATGCTGTTTTCCGTGCTTATTTTGCAGAGGGACACAATGTGTATGATATGAATATATTGGCCAACATCGCAAAGTCAGTTGGACTTGATGACACAGTTGCGCGACAGGTGCTCGAAGCCAATGATTTTAAAGCGGCAGTCGACCGTGATTGGGCACGGGCGTTCCGATCGGGTGTAAAGGCCGTGCCCTCCTTTTTGCTAAAAGGGCAAATGCTGGTCGGGGCGCAACCGTATCATGTTCTGAAATCATTCATGCAGCAGCAACTGACCATCTTATAGCCCGCAACCCATGCTGCCCGTTTAGGGTGCACAACGTAAAACATATTAAGCTGAGAGATGTTGTATGAACGGGATTGCCTTTGTCATTCTCATTGCTTTGGCTGCTGATTTTTTTCTACATCTGCTGGCCGATGGTCTTAATCTCAGACATCTAAGTCATCAGCTGCCAAAGGGCTTTGAGGGCATCTATGATGCGCAGCGTTATCGCCAATCCCAGCGCTATTTAAAAACCCATACACAATTTGGCTGGATTGCATCGGCTTTACAGCTGATTGCTTTGCTGGTGTTTTGGTTTGCCCATGGCTTTCCCTGGTTGGACCGCTGGGTACGGGCGTTGGAACTGGGGCCTATCCTTAGCGGTCTGCTGTTTATTGGCGTCTTGTTGTTGTTTAAAGCCGCGCTAACATTACCGTTTAGCATCTATAAAACCTTTGGCATCGAAGCCCGCTTTGGTTTTAATAAATCCACAGCGACCACCTATATCCTGGATTTGCTCAAAGGTTTGTTGCTGACCATTTTATTGGGAGCGCCGCTATTAGCAGCCATTTTGGCATTTTTTGAATACGCCGGTCCCCATGCCTGGTGGATCTGCTGGGTCGGGATTACCCTCTACATGTTGCTGGTCCAGTTTATTGCCCCGGTCTGGATTATGCCGTTGTTTAATAAGTTTACACCCTTAGAGGAGGGGCAGCTGAAATCGGCAATCTTAGATTATGCCCAAGCCATCGAGTTTCCGCTGGAAAATGTCTATCAGATGGACGGCTCCCGCAGATCCACCAAGTCAAATGCCTTTTTCACCGGCTTTGGCAAGCACAAGCGCATCGTGTTGTTTGATACCCTCATCCAACAGCACACGGTTGCGGAACTGGTTGCCATCTTGGCCCATGAAATGGGGCACTACAAAAAGAAACATGTTCGCCAGGCTTTTGTCCTGGCCGTCTTGCAAACCGGATTCATGCTGTTTTTGTTGGCACAATTTATTACCTATCATGGCCTTTTCGACGCCTTTTTCATGCCCCAACAGTCGGTCTACGCCGGGATGCTTTTTTTTGCCATGCTGTATGCGCCAATTGAACTCTTTGGTGGGCTCCTGATGCAGGTGCGCTCCCGCAAGAACGAAGTGGCTGCCGATCAATTTGCAGCTGCGACCACCCAGGATCCCGCTTCGATGATCAGCGCGTTGAAGAAATTGTCGGTTCACAACCTGTCGAATTTAACACCCCATCCGTTTTATGTGTTTTTGAACTATTCTCACCCGCCCGTTTTACAACGGATCCAAATCCTGTCAAGTGCGCCGCTGGCGCCTGAAGGACACAACCTTTAAAATGGCAATTGCGCTTTCAGATTTTCAGAGCAAAAACGTGATGACAATGAGGTGTTCAAAGTGAACCGGCACTTAACGCACATCCTGATTTTAGCTGATCTGGAGGGAAGCTCCGCCTGCTGGAATTACAGGGCCGCTTCTTTTTTGACCGATGATTGGGCGCGGGCCTGTCTGGGCTTAAGCCGGGATGTTAGCAGTGTCGTCAGCGCGTTGTTTGATGCCGGCGTTGAAAGCGTCACCATAAAGGACTTTCATCGCACCGGCTATAATTTATTGACTGAGCGCATTGATTCAAGAGCCAAGATCGTTTCAGGTTTCCGTCGGGGACCCGTCCCGGGCATTGGCCATCCAGGCGAGTCCCAGGCGGTCATGCTTTTGGGAATGCACGCCGCATCAGGGTCGCATGGATTTTTGGCCCATACATTGACCTCGCGGATTGCGCGACTGGAGGTCAACGGCCGCTTACTGGCTGAAGTTGAGTTATTTGCCGCCTCGCTGGCACCCTGGGGTATTCGTCCGGTATTTTTCTCCGGTTGTCCGGTTGCTTGTGAACAAGCTGCCGCAGTTATTGATAACCTGCCGTGCTTTGCCATTGACAAATCCAGCGGCCAGCAGAAATTTGATTCTCGGACCTGGCGATCAGAATTGGCGCAAGCGGCAGTGGGCACCCTATCCAATTCTCAAACCGAACCCTATAGACCGGTTGGACCATTTCGTGCCCTTGTGACGCTGCGAAACGGAGCAGCTGAGGCCTCCCGATTGGCCCGTCGCTGGAATTTCAAGCAAAGCGGGGCACAGCTTGAGATCCATACAAAGCGGATGGATCAACTCTATCTGGCGCTGATCAAGCTGTGCTATCTAAGCCCGCTAACGGAAAAGATTTTACCTTTGGCGCTGATGGTCTCTAATATGCGGGGGCGTCTGGGTATGATGTGGGCCCGACGGCGGTTACGTCAATTGGGCAGTATCACTTGAGTATGTGACATCAAAACCCATGTCGCCGTTCATCTGGATGGAAAGCAGCGGATTAATGAAGATATCGGTTTCCTGGCGTGTTTTGACTGGGAATTGATACGGCTGATTGGTGTATTTTAACTGATTCTTTGAACGCTGGGCTTGATCCGCATATACCATATGCGTTTTGATGCGTTGGTTGATGCGCGCATTGGCATAAGGCACGAGACGATCGATGACTGGCAGGATCTCAGACCACAGTGCGCTTTCAATTTCATAGCCAACACAGTTGCGGGCGGCTGTGGCTGCGGCCCACATGGTGGTGCCAATTCCCAGAAACGGATCGACAACCAGATCCCCTATAACTGAAAACATGTTGATCAAACGATAGGGAACCTCAAACGGAAAGGCAGCGCTACGACGACGCGCTGCGCGGTTACCCAGATGCTGGGCAGTACCCTTGATATCCATCCACACGTCTGAAAACCACTGATTGCGTTCTTCCCAAAAAAAGGCGCTCGAGCGCCTGTTTTGTCTTTCGGTTTCCGTTTTAAATTCACGCTTAGAACCCTTGCGCAAAATTAAAATATACTCATGCTCAAGGGTGACATACGCTCCGGGCGGCAGCATACCCGAACCCATAAATTTATTGGGTGCATTGGTTTGCTTTCGCCACAGAATCACCGGCAGAGACTGAAAGCCCAATTTCAACAGCTGGCTGAACATGCGGGCGTGGTTCGGATATAACATGAAACACTGGTTGATCGTGCGGGCGGCATCTCCGACATTGACGCATAGCGTACCACCGGGCTTTAATATGCGCCAAACCTCTTGCCAGACGACATCCAGCTCTTGGTGCATCAATTCAAATGCCTTAAGGCCGTCTTCATCTTGGAGGGCGTGATCAATTTCTACATTTTGCGCGGCGAACATGAAATCCCACATTTCGATCATGGGGTAGGGGGGTGATGTGACCACCAGGTCCACCGTACCAGTTGGAATGGCTTGCATTTTTTTTGAATTTTGAAAATAAATTTGATGTTGTGTAATCATAAAACCGATATTTTCCGAAAACGGATCGTGCATTGCTCTTTCTACTTCAAGCAGGTTCATTTGCTGCCCAATTTGAATATAGAAGGTTCTTGTGCTTGAGATCAAGATAATCTATGAAATATTTTGATCAAAGATTCATTGGGCAGGTCCAACGCCAATCAGTTTAGAGCAAAAATGAGCGAGAAAATAAACATAGCAATAATAGGCGGCGGCATCATTGGCTGCAGCGTGGCCCTTGAACTGGCCAAAGAGCAGACCGATATCTATGTATTTGAAAAAAATACGGGTATTACAAAAGGCGAAAATCAATCTTCACGCAACTCGGGCGTGCTGCATGCGGGTATTTATTACGAACAGGATTTACGTCCGCTTAAAGCCAAATTGTGTATCGAGGGAAACCGTCTCTGGTATGAATTTGCTCAAAAATATCATTTGCCGTGTCAACTAACCGGGAAATTAATTGTGGCCAACGATCGGGCTGATAGCCAGCTTCTTGATCAATATCTGCGGCAAGCCCAGATCAACGGTGTTCCAGATGTACGCAAAATCGAGTCGGCTGAAATCAAACAACTGGAGCCCAATGTTAAGGCCCATTCCGCGTTGCTGGTTCCCACATCTGGCATCATCGACCCCACCGCTCTGCTACATCAGGTATATGCTTCTGCCAGCAATAGAGGCGTCCAGTTTTTGCCTGAAACGGAGGTGATTGACTTGGAATTATCAAACGGTGCGGTGGTTGTCCATCTGCGTTACCGCGACGGCCAGTCCGACCGCATCCGGG
>JASJAN010000018.1 GCA_030066985.1 Desulfobacterales bacterium | reverse complement strand
CCAAAAAACCATATTATCCTGTGATATCGGCGGTGGGACCTCAAACATCGCAGTCCTCGAAAACGGGCAGACCTTATCGACCAGTTGTGTATCAGTTGGCGGGCGCTTGCTGGGGGTCAGTGCCAAGGGAAAAATCTGGCGCATTGACCCACCGGCCCAGGTCGTCATGCAGCATCTAGGATTGAACTATAAAATCGGGGATCAGATTCGCAAAACAGATATTAAGCGCATCGCCGCCGCATTTGGCAAGGTGTTATTTGAGGTCATTACCGGCCCTGCAAAATCGCGCTTGGCGCGGCAGCTGATGTTGACTGATAACCTGCAATTTCCCGGCTGTATTGATGAATATTCATTTTCCGGCGGGGTGGCAGAGTTGATGTACAGCGGCTTAAACCATTATGATGATATCGGTAAAATTCTGGCCGATCACATCAATGCCCTGACGCCCAAACTATCTGCTGCAGTTGTTGAACCGGCCAACAAAATCAGAGCCACCGTCATCGGCGCCGGTGCCTATTCATTGTCGATATCCGGCAGCTCGTGTTTTATGGATGATCAGATTGCGTTTCCATTTAGAAATGTGCCGGTCATTCGAGTGGATGTTGATCCATCCAATTTAAGTTTTGAACACGTGGTTGCACAAATAAAGGCGTCCTTCAGGCGATTTGACCGGGTTGAAGGTGAGGACGTTGTAGCGCTGTACTTTAAGGATCCGGTGCGCTCATCCTATCCTCAGCTGGAATTATTTGCCAGATCCATTGAAGCCGCCCATGAAAATTCCATAAATAAAGGCATTCCCATAATATTGATTTTCGGAACCGATATTGCCTGCGGTGTGGGAAATGTCATTCGTCGTGAAACAAATGTGAAATCCAATTTGCTTACGCTGGATGAGCTAGCGCTCAAGGAAGGCGATTGGATTGATATTGGTGAGCCCCTGGTGGGTGGTCAGGTTTTTCCGGTTACGGTCAAATCGCTGGTGTTTCATTAGTTGATATTTTGCGAGGTAATCAGCTGCTGCTGAATGCGTCGGCTGATTTCCTTGGCAGCTTGGTGGGTTTCACCGGTGAGTGTTTTCATCTTTTTTTCGTCAAGGCTGGCTTTGAACCCGACGATCCAGATAGCTGACCTCAATTGTCCCAGCCCCATCAGCGGCGATGCCACCGCCCGAACACCCAGGATATATTCTTCATCATCGATGGCGAACCCTTGTGCGCTGACCTGCTCTAACTCTTTGAAATACACGTCCGTATCGATGATCGAATTGCTTGTAAAACGCGGCAAACCTTTGGATTCAATGATTTTGCGGGCCTGCTGGTCCTTCATGGTTGCCAGAAAAACCTTGCCGACTGCGCCGGCCAGCATGGGGATGGTGGTGCCAACCGGGGCCGTAATCTTAAGGTCCTGCCTGGACTCAACAATATCCAGGATGGTGACATGGTCCCAGTTCATGATGCCCAGAAAAACAGACGTTCGGGTTTTTTCCATCAGATCTTCCATCACCGGCCTTGCCGATGTTTTGAGGTCAATCTGGGAATATGCTGAACGACCGATTTCGAGCAAAGTGAAGCCCAATTTGTATTTTTTGGACAGCGGATCCCGCATGACCGCACCCAGTTCTTCAAGGGCCGATGTCATGCCATGAACCGTGCTTTTGGCCATTTTGAGATTTTTAGCCAGCTCGCTCACTCCCAGGCCTTCTTTGGACGAAGAAACAGCGCTGAGGATGGCAAAAGCCTTTTTTACGGACGGCGCACCATACTTTTTCATAGGTCGAGAATACAACTGGATACCAGGATTGTCAACACAATTCGTTCATCTTGATGAACGCGCTTCTGGCGAAATTCAAAATCCGTTTTTCACAGTTATAAATTGCAATTCAGACTTTCATACCTGACATGCCAACAGATTTTGAAAAAAATCTTAAAAAAATATATTTTGACTTGATCGCAAAGATGCGTTGTGGTATCACGTTTATAATGCAAATGTGTTCATGATGATGAACTTTTTGACGACCTTCATTCCACAGCGATATTTCAGTTTGCGACAACCAAATAAAATCTCACAGAAGCCATCCCAGGGTAAAACGTTGCGCACCCGGGCGCATCTCGGGATGTTATCTCAAAACCATAAAGGAGAAAAGTATGGCGACCGATAAGCAAGGCCTTTCAACGGCCGAAAGTCTTCGCAAGACCCGGACCTATGGCAAGTTTAGATGCCATAACCCGAGCTGCATGGAAAGGATTCAGCCGGAAAAGGGTTGTAAAACCGCTAAATGCCCGACCTGCGGAATGGAATACCGTATCCACTGGGTCAATGCCAATTTGCCCCGCATTCGTGGCCCGGTCTGGGAGGTCAACAAGAAACTGGCTGAAGAAAAACTAAAGGAAAAGGGGGTATCCTGATATGGCGTTAAACCGAAAGATCGCATACATTGATCTCACCACCGGTGATATCGAAACCAAGCCGATTCCGCTTGAGGTGCGCAAGAAATTTTTAGGCGGCCGCGGACTCGACGCTTATCTGCTGTATAACCATACCAAAAAAGGGTGCAACCCATTGGGGCCTGCCAATACGCTGTTGATCAGCGGTGGTATATTGACCGCCACCTGCGCATCTGCAACTGCCAGAACGCATGTTATGGCCAAATCACCGTTGACCGGACTTTTGGGTAGCACCAACATGGGTGGGTTTTTCGCACCCGAACTGGCCTGGGCCGGATTTCATCATCTGGTCATCAAGGGCAAGGCCGAGCATCCGGTTTACATCTCCATTAACAACGGCGAAATCGAAATTCGCGATGCCCGCGACATCTGGGGTAAATCCGTAACCGAAACACAGTGGGCTATCCGGGAAGATTTGGGAGACGAGGAAGTTAAAAGCTGTGTTATCGGGCCGGCCGGAGAAAATCTGGTTCGGTTTGCCAATGTGATGACCGGCATCAAAAATTCCGGCGGCCGCACAGGCATGGGATGTGTCATGGGTTCCAAAAATCTGAAGGCTGTGGCCGCTCGCGGGACCATGGACATTCAGATTGCCCATCCGGTTGAAGCGCTGGAATACAATAAGCGTTTTATCGATCAAATCGTCAGCGCCAAAGTGAACCAGACCCAGGGAGTTTTAGGGACGCCTTTTATCTGGGGGGCGACAAATTGCTGGGGTGGTGTCCGGACGCGGAATTTTCAATACAATCAGTGTGAATATGCTGACGATATCGAACCTGAACACATTGATGAAATTGCTGAAGAATCAATGGGGCGCCATCATATGACTGGTTGTTTTGGCTGCCAGGTTCATTGCCGGGCTCAGTATAAGATTCCGAGCGGTCCCCTGGCCGGCAAATACGATGAAGGTCCGGAATACACATCCCTGGGCGCTTTTGGGGCCGAAACCGATACCCCCCGGGCTGAGACGGTTCTGACCGGCAACTATCTGGTCAATCAGTTTGGGATGGACAACCTTGAAACCGGCAGTCTTATTTCCTGGGCCATGGAGCTCTATGAGCTGGGTATCATCACCGATAAAGAAACTGATGGACTCGATTTGACCTGGGGAAACGACAAGGCCGTCCTCGAGATGGTTGAACGCATCTGCTACCGCAAAGGCTGGTTGGCGGATGCACTCGCCGACGGCGGCATTCCGGCTTCCAAAAAGATCGGAAAGAAATCATTCGATTATCTTGTTCAGGTGAAAGGCATGAGCAACTTGCATTCGGATGAAAGGCCCACCCCGGCGTTGGCGCTTAACGTGGCCACTGCCTCCCGGGGTTCAGACCATCTTAGAAGTCGGCCGGCTATCGATTTATATCATTTGCCCGAAAAGGTTCTAAAAAAGATATACGGCAGCCCGGTGCCTTATGACGGACAGCTGAGCTCAGAGCATACTGAATATGTCGGCAAACCCTGGCAGGTTTTCTGGCAAGAAAACTGCTTCATGGGTGTTGACTGTCTGGGTATCTGCAAATATCACACAACCTTTCTGGGACCGACACTGCCCAATTTCGAGGACTGGTCAAAAGTACTTTACTACAATACCGGACTCGAGATGACGCCCGAAGAAATCTGGGAGATCTCGCACCGCTGTAACATGCTCGAACGGCTCTTTAATTTGAGGGAAGGGCTGACGCGTAACGATCTTGAAAAAGGCGATATGTTAAACCATCGTTATTTTGATGAGCCTTGTAAGCGCGGTGCTATTGATGTGATCGGTATGACCATCGATAAGAAAAAATTCGTTAAGATGGTTGACGAATTATACAAACATCAGGGCCTCGATAAAGAGGGTAAGCCGAAAAAAGAGACTTTGAAAAAACTCGGCCTGGAAAATGAGCCATCCCATTTACTATAATTACACTTAAGGAGAATTTAAATAATGGCTAAGATGTTATATATAGATCACCAGAAGTGCACGGGCTGTCAATTGTGTGAGCTCGTGTGTGCTGTTTCGCATGATGGCATATCGAATCCTGCGCGTAGCCGAATCCGAGTGGTTAAATGGGAGGCCGAAGGTCTGTATATCCCCATGTCCTGCCAGCAGTGCGAGGATGCCCCCTGTTTGAACGTCTGCCCGGTAAAAGCGATTTCGCGCGATGGGCTATCTGAACGCGTTGCTGTTGATTATGATGTTTGCATTGGATGCCGTTCGTGTGTGAGCGCATGTCCTTTCGGTGCTATGATGTTTAACCCCACCGACAGAAAGGTATTTAAATGCGATCTTTGTGACGGCGAACCGCAGTGTGTTCGGTTTTGTGAGGAAAAAGCAGTGGATTTTGTCGATGCGGATAAAATCAACATTTCCAAACGACGCCAAGCAGCAGAGCGGGTCTCCACTGCGAGTAAAGAAGCTGCGGGTTTAGAAGGTTAACTCAAGGTGTAATATCCTCATCACTTTTTTCTAACAAATGGGGGGTCTCTGGTTTACCCGGGGACCCCTCTTTTTTGTTTCGATGAAAAATGACAATCAAGCGGTCAGTCAATAAGGCCCCAAAAAAAGTGGCCATTATTAGCAGCTATTTTAAAGGTGAAACTTACGGACTTTTAGGGCCACAGATGGCGGCCACCATTATCGAGGACCACTGCAATTGCGAATGCATCGTGATTGCCGTTAGCCGAGAAGCTGACCGCAGTGCACTGAAAAGGGCGCTGGCGGATTATTTTGGGACCCACAAACCTGTGATTGGCTTTTCCGCCCTGAGTGGCCGCGAGGATCTTTTTTCTTTGGCGGCTGAGCTGAAGGCCGAAGGCGCTATCACGATTCTGGCAGGTCCGCAGGCAAACGTTGATTTTGCAGGAGAAAAGGGCTGGCAGAAGCATCCCCATCGGTTTAAGGGATTGTGGGAATCTTTCAATTACGGTCTGCAGGGGCCGGCGGAGCAAGTTCTGCCGCTGCTTAGTAATTTGGATGCTGTTGATAGCGTGTCGATCCCGGGACTTTTGGTTGTGGACGCTGATGGCAAAGTCAGGCCAAATAGTCCAAAAGCTTGGGATCCCATGTTCATGGGTAAAGTGCGCTGGAATAATATCTACACGCCTGCAAAAGATGAGCTGGTCCCTTTAAAAATTGAAACCGGGCAGATTCTACAGCACATCGGCTGCCCCCATGCAGCCCGCTCGAAACAAGCGCATATCGATTATCCGACATCCATCCGCGCTCAGCAGGGCAAATCGATAGGACTTCGCTTAAAAGGCTGCAGCTTTTGCGATGTGGCTGTGGATAAAGGCTTTCACGGAACGCTGGGTTTTGAAACTGTGATCCGCCAAATCCGCTGTTTGCCCGAAGCCACCGATGGCAGAAAGATTGCTTTTGAGCTCATTAATGAATATCCACTGCCAACTCTCCTTGATTTACTCGAAGCTGTTCATTCGCAGGGCATTCGCTTGTCGCAGGTCAATCTCACCTTAAGAGCCGATGGACTTATTGCCGGAATTGAGCATTTAAAAGCAGTACTGGCGACAGCCATCCGCAGCGATATTTTTGTGTTATTGGGCTCGATTGGTTTTGAATCATTTGATGACCGTATTCTGCAAAATTTGAACAAAGGACTGAGTGTTGCAAAAAATCTGCAGGCCATACGATTGATGCGGGATCTTAAAGACGAATTTGGAGCGACATTTGGATATTCAAGCAGGGAAGGGGCCAACCACGGGTTTATTCATCCCACTGCATGGGATACGGAAGAAACCGCAGCTGAGATTCAGAAAACCATCCATCTATATGGTCTGCAAAACGATATTCTGCCGCCTCACAGCACGCCTTTGGTGATTCATCACGCTTCTGCGCTTGGAGACTGGATCAGGGAAATCGAAGGACTGGAAAGACTCCATTGGCAGCGACATGGCACGGTTATTGGTTGGTGGGATGAACCGCGTCCTACTTGAAAGCTGGGTCAGTCTTTGATATTGAAAATTTATTCTAATGGTTTTGTATAAATCCAACATCATAATATTGGGTCAAAAATTGAAGGAGGCATTTAATGCAAAAAAAATACGATGCGGTTATTATCGGCGCAGGCGTTATCGGGTGTTGTATTGGCTTCGAGCTGGCCAAGCGGGGATATAAAACATTAAACGTGGACAAACTCGGCGACGCTGGCATGGGTTCCACGGGGGGATCATGCGCCATCATCCGTTTCCACTACTCCACAACCGAAGGTGTGGCTTTAGCCAGGGAAGGCTATTACTACTGGCTCGACTGGCCTACCTATCTCGGGGTAAGAGATCCCGATGGCATGGTAACGTATCGCAACACCGGCGCCCTGGTCATCAAAACACCGGTAAATAAGAATCTTAGCCGGGTCAAAGCGGCCTTGGATGAATTTGGTGTGGGCTATTTGGAACTGGAGCCGGAGGAAATTGGGCGTTACCTGCCCAACGTTAATTTGGCCAGCTATTTTCCTCAAAAATGGATAGACGACCCGGAGTTCGGCAAGCCCACTGCAGACACCATTCCCGGTGCCCTCTGGATACCTGAATCCGGCTACATCTCTGATCCCAAGCTTTCAGCCCATAACGTCCAGGTGGCAACCGAGGCCATGCAGGGCGAGTTTCTTTACAATGCGCGGGTTGTTGAGATATTGCAGAAACAAGGCCGAACAGCCGGAATCAAGCTGGATGACGGCACCGAGATTGAAGCACCGGTTGTTGTCAATGTGGCTGGCCCCCACTCCTTTTTAATCAATCGAATGGCCGGTATTGAAGAATCGATGAAGATTAAAACCCGGCCGATGAAACAGGAAGTGGCCCATGTGCCTGCACCTGAAGGAATGGACTGGGAGCGCGACGGCTACATGTTGTCTGATGGCGATATAGGCTGCTACTCGCGTCCCGAGGTAGGCAACAATATATTGATCGGCAGTGAAGATCCGGATTGCGATCCACTTCTGTGGGTGGACGATCCTGACAATTACGATACCAATTTTACCGACCAATTTAAATGTATGGTCATGCGTGAAGGCATGCGTGTCAACGATCTGGCCATTCCCAACCAATATCAGGGCGTGGTTGATCTTTATGATTGCAGCGATGACTGGCTTCCCATCTACGACAAATCCGATTTGCCTGGATTCTATATGGCCATCGGCACCAGCGGCAATCAGTATAAAAACGCCCCGGTTGCAGGCGTCATGATGGCTGAACTGATTGATGCTTGCGAAAAAGGACATGATCACGATGCGGATCCTTTTCAGTTTTATATGAAATACACGCGGCGCAACATGAACGTAGGTTTTTTCAGCCGCAACCGCGAAATCAATAAGAATTCCAGTTTTTCGGTTATCGGCTAACAATCGCAATTGTTGCTTCCAATAAGTTGACGGTCTTAAATAGAAAGGAGCAGATGATGGTGATCAACAGATTCGCCGCTATTATAATCCTTATATGCATGGTCATCATTGGATGTGCCACGGGAGACTATGCAAAAATAAAAACCCAAACAGCCAGTGAATCAAAGGTTACCCAACAGCACCTGATTGACAGTTGGTCCGATTACACCATCTGGCTCAGGTCAACTGTCGTTGTCTTTGACCCCAAAAATGACAATCGCGAAATTTTGGTGGGCAGCCGCTGGGGTACGGTTAACGATCAGCAAACCTGGGACCAAATCGTCAACACCAATACCACGGCCCAAGGCACCGTCAGCCCCATGTGGGCTGATTACCACATGACGCGCTTTCGAGAGATTCGGAGCCCCGATAATCAGAAGCTTTTTGGGTACATTATCCATCAACAGCACGATCTGGTCAGCGCTAGAGTGGTCGATGAAAATACGGTGCGATTATTTTACAACCGTGCCCGGTTTGGCGGACCCTGACATCAAATGGGTATCGTATTTAATTTCGATACCGGCTTTAAACCGGCAATGATGGGTTAGATAAAATTGTTGTGATCTTAGATGATGATATCTGCATCTTTCTAATTTTTCAGATATTCTCATTAGATCTCAACATTGTATTCAGATAGCGCATGATACACCTTGTTCTTGATTTAAGTCGGATTATAGGTTAAAAAAATATTGCTGGTTTTTAAACCTACCCCATTTCACAAACAGGTTCTTGTTACTTTAAAGAAAAGGATGATTGAATGCATGGACCTGAAATCCTCTCTATGGTATTTTTTCTTTTCCTTATTTTGATGATGTATCTACTTTTCAGTATGCGTAATTTAATAAAAAACAAAACGTTAACGCCTCTTGAATATTTATGGAAGCTAAAACAGATAATAGGCAAAAGTGAATATGAGATATTTCAGATAGCGGCTGAAGAGAAAGGTTGGCCAACGTATCAGGTGGAAAGACACTTCCAAAGATATTTAGAAGATCAAACTTTACCTGTTTATGTAAAAGAGTTTCTTGCAGATGGTAAGGAATATATAAATGCATACCGATGTATGCCTGGAGATTATTTAAATAAAAAGCTGCTAATTTTTTATTCTCTCTTTACGCTGCTGATCATAGGCGGCTCCTTTATTTTAAGCCTCTATATTATCCCCAAGATTTTTCCGTCTGAAATTATGACTCGATTAATGTAGAAACCTCGGAAAATAGCTGGGGCTTTGTTTATGAAAGGAGATAATGGTGGATATAAAAAAATTAGCAGGAATATTAATCTTATTATTCATATTTATTATCGGATGTTCAACAAATACGGGAAACATTGGAAATGTAAGAAAACAGTCCGGTACTGAGGATAAAATAACGTTGGCAGAGCTAAAAGATAATTGGAATGATTATGATATCTATTACGGAAAAAGAAGCATCAGGTGGGCCGATGCAATCATGTTTGACCCCAAAAACAACGGCACCAAGCTCACTGGTGACAGTTGGATTAAAATTGAGGATCAGGAAACACTGGATGCGAAAATAAATGAGATCCAGAATCTTTACAGTTATGCAAGGGTCCATTTGATTGAAGGAGCAGATAAGCAGCTGTTCGGATATATGTACTATGCCTTCTACCTGCGGGTTCCTGTAAAAATAGTTGACGAACGAACTCTTTATGTAAGCTCACTACCAAAGTATAAATCGGCACCATGAGTTTCTAAACTGTGTTAAACCATGTGGTAACTCCAACATATATTTTATTTCAAGCGCAACAATAAAATTGTAATATTCGAATGATAAAACAACTTCAGTGGGTGGATCCAGGCGGGTGGATTCGCCTTTTTATTTTCCCAATTGTATCTTTAATTACCTCTAAAAAAACTGTGACTGGCCGGGACCAGGCGGGACTGGTGTACCTTCATTTGTTTGGATTTGGCATGATAGAGTGCCTTTGAAATACCTTTATTTGTCAAATCACCAAGCAAATGGAGAAGAAACACCGTGAGTCTAATAAAATGCTTTTGCGCTTCTTTGCTTGCAATTCTTTTTTGGGTTCCTGCCGCGTCTGCTGGTGAATTTTATGTCAGAGAAGGATTTTGGGGAGGATTTGATGCTGGTGCCGGGTATCTTAGCCAGTCATTTGACAATGAAAACGAAGAAGATGTTTATTTCTTTATGGGATTCAAAGGCGGCTATACCATTAATCCGCAATGGTTGGTTGGACTCGAATTAAGTGGCTGGCTTCTTGAAGCCAGCGACCCGACCGACGCAAACAAAGGTAAGGGTATCATGCAGGCTTTTTTGATTACCCGGTGGTATCCTATCGAAGAATCAAATCTTTTCGCAAAGGCAGGCGGCGGATACGTCAGTAATTGGAGCAATCGATCGGACGAGCCAAGCAGAAAAAACGGCTGGGGTTTTACGCTGGGTGGCGGTTATGATGTCATGCTTAATGACGTTTTTCCAGACCTGGATATGGCTATCAGCCCGTTTGCCAACTTCAGCTATGGCGAAACCGGAAATTGGGATTATCGAGCCATAACAGTCGGGATTGGCTTTACCTTTCCATAACATTCAAAAGATAGGCCGCCTGTATTATCATTTTAAGGAGATGCATTTTTGCAGCAATACGACTGTTAAATAACAGGCGGCCGTCTGATTATTTTTTTTGCGCGAGTAAAATCCGCGCATTTTTTTTACGGGGTTTTTCGATCTGCTTGTCATTACCCCAGCGCTTGAACAGGTCGTGCTCGATTCCCATATAATCAAATACTTTGCCGATGGTTTGGTCAATGATATCTTCAAGCGTTTTGGGTTGGTGGTAAAATGACGGCACCGGTGGCAGCAAATGAGCGCCCATTTCAGCTGCCTGGGTCATCAGGCGCAGGTGTCCGACATGCAGCGGGGTTTCTCTGATTACCAACACCAGTTTGCGCTTTTCTTTCAAGGTGACATCCGCTGCCCGGACCAGCAGGTTTTCATTATAGGAATTGGCGATGCCGGAGAGCGATTTAATGGTGCAGGGTACGACCACCATGCCCTGGGTTAAAAACGAGCCGCTTGACAATGATGCGGCCATATCCTTGTGGTCGTAGACATAATCCGCCATAGCTTCAACCGCATCGGGGTGGTAGTCGGTCTCGATTTCAATGTTCAAGCGGCCGGACTTGGAGATAACCAAATGGGTTTCAAAATCCGTTTCTCTGAGCAACTCTAAAATGCGAACGCCATAAGTCACGCCGCTGGCACCGGATATGCCGATAACAATTCGTTTAGTCATGAATCTGTCCCTTATTATAGTTATTTTACCGCAGAGACGCAGAGATCGCAGAGTTATTTATTTTTAGCTTTTCGCTGAGAGGGCGAAAAGCTAAAATTCTCAAGCCCTCCGGGCATTGATAATTTCCTCTAAAAGAATCTGACAGTATTAATATAGCACTTTATGCAGCTTTGCTGCTGAGTGGTTTTCATTTACCGTCCTCTCAGCGGTAAATGAAAAAAATCTAATCTCTGCGTACTCAGCGTCTCGAGCGAAGCGGGCGGTTAAATCGATGCATAATAAATCTTAAAATATATAATATACACTACTTTTTCAATGACGAGAATTCTGTCATGCAACGCTTCATGATTTTGTCCACCAGAATTTCACTGTGCCGGATAATCTGCTCGATGGCTTCCGGAGACAAATTGTCCCAGTGAATCCCGGCGGTAACCACCACCTGGGTTTCCAGGGTGGCAGCCAAAATCTCGGCCGTGGCTTTAGCCAGCTCGTCTTCCTTATGACCCACCAGGCAAATAACCGATGCGCTGGAACTGGTCAACTCAGGATCTCTGAGGCTCGGGCGGGGTTGAGCAACCGCCACAGCGCCAATATGGGGTTTTTCGCCACCCCAGATTGCCACCAGTACATCAGCACCGATATATCTAACGCTGGCGGATAGATTATAGGCATCTTCCTCGGTATGGACCGTAAATTCCGAGTTTGACATTTAAAAAATCTCCAATGCGGCCTTCACAATCGCCTGCGCAAAGGCCTCATCTTCCATATTGGCCGGAATTTCAACAACACTGACATCGGAATTCAACTGTTCACGAAGTGTGTCGACGAACACCTGATCTTCCTGAGGGTCGTAAGTTGGGTTTTCAGGGCTGTCCACTGAGGACCACCCTTTTTGCGGTACGACAACGCATACCGGCCCGTTGGCTTGATTGAGTTTGGTTGCGAAAGCCCCGGCCACTTCTTTAAGCTCCTCGCTTGATAGACGAATCCAGGTTCTGAATTTGTCCAGGTCGTACTTGCGGCGTTCGTGATAATCCGGTTTGTATTTAGATTTGGCCGGTGTCATGTGATTCACGCTGCAGGTTGAAACGATTTGAGGAATACCTGCCTTGCCGGCGGTTTCCAGTCGCTGGGGACCGGCATCGCGCATAAATCCGTAAAGATGCTCACCAACACCACCGGGGGCCAGATCAACAACACCCTGAAAGAATCCGTTGGCAATCATATCTTCCATGGCCCGGTCGCCAATACCTGCGGCTGAAAAACCGATAACTTGAAAGCCTTTGGTCTCAAGACTGGCGCGCACGGCACTGGCACATTTTTCACAGGGGCCCAGCATGGTTAGGGCTATGGCTTTGCCTTTGCCGGTCTTGGCGGATGTGATCCCGCCTAGCACCATCCCGGCCAGCGCTTCGGCGGCGCGGTCCATGACATTTTTGAGCAAATCACTGACCCCGGAAATTTCGATCACCGAATGGAACAGGGCAATATCACCGGTGCCAATATAGCGGGTGGCAAGCCCCGGCAAAGCCGCCGTCGAAGAAATCATGACTTTGGGTATACCAAAGGGCAAAGAGCGCATCACCTCGGTGGCCATCAGCGTCCCGGTGGAGCCGCCGATGGCAATCACACCGTCCAGATTATTTTCAGCGAGCAGATCTGCGGCAATGCTTGAAGCGCCCGCCATTGTCAAATTGGTGATCTGGGCACGGTCGCGAGAGTTGCGGATTTCTTCAAAACTGCTGCCGCCGGCGGCGGCAACGCGCTCGGGTGGAATGTCTGCTTTTGACGGTTTGTCACCGCGCATGGAAATATCCATCAAAAGCGTGTTAAGACCCAGCGCTTTTAATTTGTCTACCAAATAATCGGTTTCCAACCCCTTGGTGTCCAAGGTCGAAACAATCAATACGGTCTTTTGCATGTTTTTTAAGGTATGGCTCACGCAAAACCGCTTAGTACGAAAAGTTTTCTTTAAAATCTTCTTTGCGACTTTGCGGCTTTGCGTGAGGCTAATTCAGATTATCCACTCTCTTGCTGAACCTTTTCCGCTATCATCTTTTTCAAGGTCTCTTTATTGACCTTGCCGGAGTCACCGACCGCTGGAAATTCGGGAACCACTTCCAGGCGCTCCGGCAGCTTATACATGGCCAGCTGTTTTCCTTTCAAAAATTCCACCATTTCTTCGAAGGAGAAATCCTGGCCGGCTTTGGGTATCACATAGGCACAGGTTCGTTCACCCATTTCGCGGTCCGGGTAGCCGACAACAGCAACCGATGCGACCTTGGAATGGTCGTTGAGCAGTCCCTCAATTTCGGCCGGATAAATATTTTGACCGCCGCGGATGATCATATCCTTGGCGCGGCCCAGTATCCACAAGCACTCCTGATCGAATTTGACGATGTCGCCGGTGGTTGTCCAGCCATTGGGATCAAATACGGTGGAGGTCAGCTCCTCGTCGCGGAAATAGCCGGCTGGTGCATGGGGTCCCCTGAAATATAGGATGCCGGGCTCACCTTCCGGTACCGCGTTGCCGTCTTCATCCTTAAGGATCACTTTGTTGCCGGGCAGCATGCGGCCGACGGTACGGCGGCGTAAATCCTTGCTGTCTTCAACCCGGCAGCCTGAGACAGAGCCCATGTCCTGAGTGCCCAGGTCACTGGTGATAACCGCGCCAAAAGCCTCTTCGGCTTCCTCAGCAATCTGAGGCGAAAGATAGCCGCCGGCTGAACGAATAAAGCGCAGGGAACTCAGATCATATTTGGACGTGTCACACTCGAGCATCCGCACCAGATGGGTGGGGACCACACCGATGGCCGTGGCCTTTTCCTTTTCTATCAAGGCCAGGGCATCCTCGGGAACAAACTCTTCGAGCATGACCGTTTTGGCGCCGGCCAATGGGGCAGCAAAATAGGTCAGCGTCCCGGCGGCACCGCCGGCATGTGGTGCAATCGCCATGGTAATATCGTTATGGTTTAAACCCCAGATGCCCACGCGCCCTTTGGATGTGCAAACTCGCGGTGCGGTGGGCCATTCCACCAGCTTCGGCAGTCCGGTTGTGCCGGATGTAGTGGTCAGTAGGGCAATATTCCAGAGCGGATCTAAGCGTCTTTCATTGAGCGCTTTTTCATCGATGGGCTTTTCAGCAGCTTCCTGGGCCAACTGGGTCAGCGAATAGGTGTTTTGCGGAGCCGAATCCGGTACCGTATCGTCAAATAGAAAAATGTTTTTCAGATGCGGAAAACGCTGCTGCAGCTCTTTATACATTTCCAGATAGTCAAACTTGCGGTATTCGTGAGGAATGACCACGGCTGTAGCTTCGGTTCTTTCGACCATGTATTCCAATTCCCGTTGGCGCAGATACGGATAGACGGTCAGAGAAATGAGACCGGCTCTTTCGGCGGCGATTCTGGCCAGAAAACCATATACACTGTTGGGTGATTGAATAATGATACGCGAATATTGGGGGATGCCCATCTGAACCCAGGTGGCGGCGATGCCGTCCACCAGGCGTTTGGCTTCCGCCCAGGTAACACGATATTTGGAATCCACTAAGGCTTCCTGATCGCCATACTCGCGTGCATTTCTATCCCAGAAATCATAAAAAAGTTCCTGGGTCCAGTAACCTTCGTTTAAAAATTCATCCACCATCTCTTTTTGATAACGGATCGGTTTCACAACTTTCCTCCCTTTAAATGTTAAGTCTGTATGCAGTGATTCTAATCTTCTTTTTTGGATGTGGAGCGCTTGGCTTTTAAACCGGCTTTAAAGGTTTCCCAGAATTGCCGGTCGGTGTCTTTCCAGGCCGCGCCCCAGCGCCGTTCAAAATACGAAGCTGGCAGCCGCTCATGCCAGGAAGCCCAAGGATCACGGCCTTCTTTTTTGGCAGTTAAAACATCGTTCAAATAGTCTGAGATGTTGGCCAGCTCTTCTTTGGGCAGATAAGAAACTGCTCCCTCTTTGATAGATTTGACCAGATTGTCGGGGCTCCAGGCATGGGCGGTCAACATGACTGCCGGGATGTTTTTGTGCGTCGCCATTTCGAGCAGACCGTAGCCGTCAACTCCCATAATATCCAGAATGACCATATCAAACTGCTGGGATGCCAACAGTTCCTTGGCCTTTTCAAATGAAGCCGCGGTTACCAGTTCGCACATCGGCAGCAAATCGACCAGGGTATCCAGAATATCCTGCTCGTCGTCGACCGCCAATACCCGTTTGCCATCCAGCAAATTTTTATCTGCCATCTCAGTCATTCCTTTTATTGGTGCCTTGCCGTTTTATAGCTTCTATTTTTGATGGTTTTAGTTTTTGTGAAGATGTTTTAAAAAATAGCAGATCATGCCCAAGGGCAAGGCGCAAGCCGATTCAAAAGTGGAGTATACACGTTAGTATTCGAGCATTTTGAATCGGTTTGTAACACAGCCCTTGGGCATTAGATGCCTTTTTTAAACATCTTCTACAGGCCGAGTTCTGACCAGCGCCCCTTAACCTTCTCTACCATTTCCGGATCGAGCTCAATCGGAATGGGTTTTTTCTTCCAATCATAGGGAATTGTGGCATCGAGCAGGAGCCGGCCGGTAATTTCCCTGGCCTCGATCGGCAATGACGGATCCAGAGGTGTTGATCTACCACGCTTGATGACCTGTGAACGGTTGGGCTGGAATCGGAAACTCAGTGCATACATGACACGCGGTATATCCCAGGGATCGATATCTTCATCGACCACGATAACCGTTTTGAGGCCGTAGGCGCCCATCTCGGTAGAAATAGCGGCGGTCAGAACCTGATCGGCATGTCCGGGATACATCTGCTTCATGGATATGATGGCCAGAAATCGTCCCGAGCCTTCCGGTGGGCAGTAAACCCCTTTCAAACCCGGTATTTTCATATCCAGCAACTGCTGCCACAGGGTTGCGCCGTATGAGAGGGCCATGGTCATATGGGTATCGGTAACAGCACGGCCTACGGTGGTCCCCCACAAAATGGGATTGTTGCGGTGGGTGACGCATTTGACATCGATAAAATTACGCGGGTCGGTGCCGACACCGGAATAATAACCGGTGTACTCGCCAAATGGACCTTCTTCCATGAACTGGTCGGCATCCACTTCACCTTCGATCACGATTTCGGCATGCGCCGGTATCGGCAGATCGACAGTCTCGCCCTGTACGACTTCGAGGGCTTCACCTCGCAGTGCCCCGTAAACGTCGTATTCGGATACAAATGCAGACACCCGCGCCGCTCCCAGGATAAACAGCAAGGGATCACACCCGATAACGGAAGCGACGGGCATGGGTTTGCCCATGGCCTGGTATTTTTTGAGCATGATGTCGGCGTGTTTGCCTTTGATAAACTGGGTGCCGATTTTGTCCTTTGCCAGTAGTTGGCTGCGGTAGGTTCCCAGATTGACCCATCCGGTTTCCGGGTCTTTGCTGATGATATAGTGAGCGGTACCGATATAACGCCCGCCGTCCAGCGGATACCATTGCGGAACCGGAAATTTAAAAAGGTCGATCTGCTCGCCAGTTAAAATGTTTTCCTTACACGGCGCGCCTGCTCCATCTATTTCTTTCGGTGGTGTCAGGTTCTCACCCAGCTTGGCCCACTCTTCATAAAGATCCACCAGTGAAGAATCCAGCGGCAGATCCATAATCAAAGCCAGCCGCTCGACTGTGGTGCAGACACTGGTAATAACCGGCGTATCATAGTCTTTGACGTTTTCAAAAAGAAGCGCCGGACCGCTTGCTTCTTCGTTAAGCTTGGCGATATGCGACAGCTCCAGGTTCCAGTCGACTTCGGCTGTGATCCGTTTACACAAACCGGTTTCTTCGCCTTTGGCAACAAAATCTCTCATGTCTCTCATAAAGCATTTCCTCCTTTTCTAAAGTTTGATTAAAATAATCATTGAAGTGTTAGCAAATGATGTGGATTTCTATTTTCAATCTCTGATGTCCTGGCAAGTCCTAACCGGTCGAGATGTATACGCTGTATAAAATTTGCCCTTTTTCATTCAATGAACGACATTTTTGTTTTACTCAGAAAAAACTGGTGGTTTGGATAAAACGACTTTGCTAAGGAATTTTAATGCGTTTCATAGCCTGTTCCTTGAGCAATTGCAGACCGGTCTTGCCGCCGATAACCGATTCTGTTTTGCGCTGGCTCCAGACCGTTTCCGGGCGGGCCTGGACAATAAACATGTTATCAGGAAAGCTGGTGTCCTTATCAATCGCCCATTCGATGTCCATGGGCCGCCCATAATGGTCTTCGATATTTTTTGCGGCATGGACAAGCGCCTTTATTTCATCGTCTTCCAGACAACAGGTGCATTGCACTTCCTCAGCGACATCCGCGTCGACGACTTTGCCCTGCTCCAGATCATAGACACATTCAATATGCTTAGTGGATATGGTTCGCTCATTGATTTCGAGCATGACTTTATCGACCACGAATTTATCCGGATTGACCGAGCCGGATACCACGGTTTCCCCCAGCCCCCAGCTGCCCTCGATGACGACTTTGGATATATCGCCATCGGTGGGGTTTATGGTAAACATCACGCCGGCGGCTTTGGAGTTGACCATCTTTTGCACACCGACACTGATGAGCACTTTTTCATGGGGGAAGTCGTTTTTAATCCGGTAGGCAATGGCCCGCGGGGTATACAAACTGGCCCAGCAATTTTGCACATGGGTAATCACCTGTTTTGCCCCCTGGATCCAGAGATAGGTGTCCTGCTGACCGGCAAAACTGGCAGTGGGCAAATCTTCAGCGGTGGCACTTGAACGCACAGCCACCGGAATGGTATCAACAGCGCACTTGCTGCACAGTTGTGTATATGCTTCCTTAATTGCTTCGGCCACCGCTTTGGGCATGGCTGTCTGTTTGATTAATTCCTGAACCTGGGCACTGGCCTTGTTGAGCGCGTCAACGTCTTCGGGATCCAAATCGGAAACGATCTCAATGATTTTATCCTTTATGCCGGCATCGGTTATAAACTGTAAATAGCTATCGGTGGTCACGGCAAATCCTGGCGGTACCCGGATATCGGCTTTGATCATTTCCCCCAGGCTTGCATTTTTGCCGCCGACAATGGGGAGTGAATTTTTATCCAGTCTTTCAAAATCCAGGATATAATCCATTTTTGTATTCCTTCGACGTGCATCCTTTTGAATCCCCCGCCCTGGAAGGGAGGGGGATTCAGACAGAATGTGCTTGGGTAGAAAGCGAAAGGTGTTAACTGCTTCACCTCATGTTGTTACTCGCTTGCCTTTCGCTGCTCGTTTAGCCGGCTCTTTTAACGATCTCCACCACTCCGCTGTCACCATCCACTTTGATAATATCGCCGGTCTTAATGATCTGGGTCGATACGCCTGTGCCGGTCACCGACGGGACGCCGTATTCGCGGCAAACAATGGCCGCATGGCTGGTCAGCCCACCGATATCGGTCACAGCGGCTTTGATTTTGGTGAATACCGGTGCCCAGGATGGGTTGGTTGACGGACAGACCAGCACTTCACCTGCCTGCAAATCCGTAATGTCTTTGAGTAGCTTAAGCACGCGGGCCGGGCCTTCGACAATACCGGCCGAGGAGGCGAAGCCCTTGATCTCGGAGACATCTTCGCCTGCGGTTGCGTCAACACCCTTGAGCCATTCCTTGACTTTGTCGGTGGTGATACCCCACAACATTATGGTGAAGGGTTCGGCCACTTCTTCGGGTGGAACGCCCAATGCCGGGGTTGGGTTCCATTTAGCGGCAGCTTCAAGGATTTTTCGACGCTTTTCGGCCTTGGACTTATAATAATTTGCACGCATGGGGATATCGACACCCAGCGCCCAGCCGGTGGACACCTCGGTCAGCAGTTCCGGAATTTCATAGCGGTTAAACATGAATATGTCATCGACTTCATTCAGCATGCCGCAGTTGACCAACAGCTTTCCAAAACCTCTGATCTTGTCAAACCAGATGGTGTGAAACCAGTGTTCGACCCAGAACAGATGGTCTTCGGCATAGCGGTAAATGGTTCGAATCGTGTTGTAGGCATCATCAAAGGCCTTGCGGTCTTCATCGGTCTTGATGAGTTTGCGATATTCGGCCACGATTTCATCTCTTTGCTTTTCGATCTCGTCCAAAGAGCGCTCGATGGTTTCGCCTTTTTCGAGCCGTTGGACATAATCCTTCATGTAGCTATAGGGAATGTCCGGATCGGTCAGCCAACTGCCCTCGTAATGGAACCAGCCGCTGCCGCAGGATACATAGAACCAGGGATCTCTGGATTTTTCATATTCGACCAGCCACTTTTTACCATCCTCGGATTGCTGCAGTTCGGCAATTTTGTCATCCACCGATTTGTCGCTCTTGAGAATGGCGGAAACATCTTTGGCGGAATTGGCCAGTTTGGAGAGGCGGACCAACTCCTCTTCCGGTCTAAACATGGATACATAAGCGCCGGCGACCATCTTGCCGATGGCGCTTTCACTGATTCCGGGGAAAAGTTTACGGGAAACATCGGCAAACATGAGGTAAGCCAGATAGGTCAGATTCAGCATTTCAAAATGATACTGCCAGCCCTTGAACATCTGGTTGACGAGCGTGTCAAAGGATTCAATCAAATAATAGCTATCGTACACGCCGGTGGGCGCCGGTAGAACTTCTTCATCGGGAACAAATTTGGGCAATTCGTCGGGGACCTTAACCGCCGCCATCTCTTCACCGAGGGCTTTGAATTTGGTCAGCCATTTGTCCCACAGTTCGTTATAATGTTCGAATACATAAAAAACGCGTTTTTCAAAATGCCCGGCTTTTTCACCGATGATTTCCTCCGGGGGCGGCGCGATGGCGCAGATGTACATGTAACACCCCATCATTCGCTGGGCGATTCCTTGTGCCGGAGGGATACAAAATACGCGGGTGGTGTACTGTGATAGGGCGATCTGCCAGGCTTCCTGAAAAATTAGGTCCAGTGGCGGCACCGGTTCTGGAGCATGAATTTTATCCTGATACCAGAATTGCGCTTTTTCCCATTCCGCTCTGTCATCGGAAAAAAGGTGATGCGTCGGATACATTTCTTCCCAACCTTCAAGTTCAGAAGGGACCTCAAACTCGTGAGGGTCCGGGAATCTACCAGGTTGTTCGGCCATTTTCTTCCTCCTTTTCATGGTGGGGTTAAACGCTATTTGGTGAGCTTACACAATATTTCGAAATAATTTTAAAGGCTTTCGGTCGGAGGAACTGTACTTGGATGTGTTGCTGTACCAGTTGAGGCGTGAGCACAGAAGCCTGAAATTAAATATGATTCATTTTTTATGAACCAATAAAAAAAAACTGTCAAACCAATTAAATTTATGCTATGCATAAGTTCTGCTTATGGGTTAAATCTGTCCATAAAAAAAAATTAGTGTAAGGGGATCAGTGTTAGATGTTTATGAGGGACTTGGTTTATGCAGATGAACAATCAATCATTCAAATTTCAGATTTCCGAGCCTTTAGCCCATAACAAATACCCAATAACGAATAGACATCCATGCTGAATTTTAACCAGTTCAGAGTATTTTATTATGCGGCCAAAAACCTGAATTTTACTGCTGCCGCCGGCGAGCTGTTTATTACCCAGCCGGCAGTTACCGCCCAGATCAAGTCGTTTGAAGAATTTTGCAATCTGAAATTATTTAAAAAAAAAGGGCGCAAGATTTATCTGACCGATGAAGGTCGCTCGCTCTACCAGTACGCGGTCAAAATTTTCAAATATGAAAAAGAAATTGAGGCCACCATCGATGACATGCGCGAGCTCAAAAGGGGCGTCCTCAGCCTGGGAACCACCAAAGCCTATGCGCGATATTTTATGCCCCTTATGGTGACCACCTTTCATCAAAATTATCCCCAGATTAAAATTCAGCTGAACGAAGGCAGCTCACTTGATATGATTTACAGCCTGCTTGATTTTAAAATTGAAGTGGCCATTATCGCCAAAGCGGAAGATAACCCGGAGGTTCATTTTTTTCCGTTCAGTCAGGAAGAAATGGCGGTTATCTTGTCGCACAACCATCCGCTGACCAAAAAAAAAGCCATATCTTTTGCGGATCTGGTCACCATCCCTTTCATTATGAAAGAAAAAGGCTCCGGAACCCGCAAACTGGTCGAAGAATTATTTGAAGCCCAAGGATGTACACCCAATATTCTAATGGAAACCAGCAATACAGAATTTATCAAACAGCTGGTGCAACGGGGTGAAGGGGTTTCGTTTGTTGTCAAAGAAGCCGTGGCTGCAGAACTGAAACAGAAACAACTCGCCACCGTTCCTTTGAAAGGCCCCAAAGTGTATTTGGATGTCAGCATTGCCTATCTGAAAGACCAGGTGCTATCACCGCCCGCAAAAGCGTTTGTCGATACCCTCGTCGGCTTGAAATCAGAAGACCTGCACCCCATGGGAATCGGGCTGCTAATGGCTAAAATTCTTTCCCAGCGCAAAAAGGAGCAGAGACAAATTTCTCAAATACGGAAGTCTCCATGATCAATCGACCTGTTTTCGAGCAAATTTACCAGCTGGCGCAACCCTATCTGAACACGCGACGCAATGATGTTCACATCCAAATCTCTTTGCAGTATGCTCACGAATTGCTGAATTCAGAAGGCGGCGAGGAAAGCATTGTCATCCCGGCCATCATTTTGCATGATGTGGGCTGGAAAAAAATCCCGGAAGACCTTCATTTGAGGGCTTTTGGCCCCAGGGCAACCGCTCCGGAATTAAACCGGACACATGAAGAAGCAGGTGTGGAGATCGCCGCTGATATCCTGGCAAAGGTACAATATGATACGGAAAAAGTTTCTGAGATTCTCGAGATCATCGACGGTCATGATTCCAGGAAAAATGCCCTGTCGCTCAATGACCAGATCGTAAAAGATGCCGACAAGCTATTCCGCTATTCCCAAAAAGGCTTTGAGATTGACAACCAGCGCTTTGAAGAGACTTTTGCGGAGGGAATAAATCGCCTGCGCAAATATTTGAACCGCTGGTTTTTTACCCAAACCGCTTTTCGCATCGCTAAGCAAGAACTTAAAGAACGAGAAAGGGAAGCCGGCCAATGATTGAGGACTGGGCGATTTTAAAGCGCGAACGAGTGGCAGATTACAAAATTTTCTCTGTGCTCAAAAAGCAGGTGCGCTCACCGCGCACCGGCGACATCAGCGAGGTGCAGGCCCTCCAATTTTCAGACTGGGTCTTGATTCTGGCAGTGACGCCGCAGCAGGAGGTCGTCATGGTGAGGCAGTACCGGCACGGCACCGAGCAGGTACATCTGGAACTGCCGGGCGGTCTGGTGGATCCGGATGATACGTCTCCGGAATTATCCGCCCAAAGAGAGCTGCTTGAAGAAACCGGATTTAGGGGATCCAGTATCCGGCTGATTGGGGAATGCTATCCGCAGCCGGCTATACTGAGTAATCGCTGTATGTTCTACCTGGCAGAAAATGCTGTTAGAGCGCAACCGCAGAATTTGGATGCTGGTGAAGACATCGAAATTATAACCATACCGCTTGAAGAAATCCGAGCAAAAATCGAGAACAAAGACATTAATCACGGGATGGTGCTGCAGGCGTTCTTTTTTTTATGGCTGAATCGAGGGGCGACAATCGAACTTCTGTAAACACCTGCTTGAAAATTCTTGTTCATTCGGCTCTGAAGGCTTCCTCATGAAACCATATCCTAAAGTAAAAGGAGAATTCCATTATGCGCAATAAAAAGGGTACACATTCAAGACGAGATTTTCTCAAGCATGCCGGGGTCGCTGGGGCTGGAGCAGCATTGCTACCCTTTAACATGCTAACAAAAGCTCATGGTAGCCCGACATCCCAGGCGCCAGAACAAATGAAGGTGCCAGAGCGACCCTTTGGCAAAACCGGCGCTAATGTCTCTATTCTTTCTTTAGGGGGTGTTTTAAAGCCTTCTGATCAGCTCGTATTCCGGCAAGCCTTTAAAATGGGTGTGACCTATTGGGATACGGCTGATTCGTATGGATGGGGGAAAAATGAAAAGGCGATTGGTAAATACTTTACCAAGTATCCGGATGACCGCAAAAAAGTTTTTCTGGTAACCAAAGCGGCCACTTCAGAACCGGAAAAATTAACGGAAAAATTGAATATCTCCCTTGAAAGAATGCACACATCTTACATTGATATGTACTTCATTCACTATGTCAGCAATGCAAAAAAAGAATTAACCGCTGCGGTTAAAGATTGGGCTGAAAAGGTCAAAGCCCAGGGCAAAATCCGTTTGTTTGGTTTTAGCACCCATAAAAATATGGCAGACAGCATGCTTGTTGCTGCCAAGCTGGGCTGGATCGATGGCATTATGATGAGCTACAACTATCGGCTGATGGTCCAAGAAAAGATGAAAAGAGCAGTTGACGCCTGTGTCGAAGCCGGAATCGGATTGACTGCGATGAAAACCCAGGCGGCATTTTCGGCTAATTTTTATGCGTCCATTGGATCTGAAACAGACGATGCATTAAAGATGACTCAAAATTTTTTAAAAAAAGGGTATACCGAGGAGCAGGCCAAGCTAAAAGTCGTCTGGGAAAATCCGAATATTGCCAGCATCTGCTCGGCGATGTCCAATATGACGATTTTGAAGGCCAATGTCGATGCCGCTTTGAATAAAAATCCACTGTCCGGAGCGGACCGGCAGCGCCTGCAGCAATATGCTCAATACACGGCTCCAGGTTATTGCGCCGGTTGTTCGCAAATTTGCGAATCTGCCGTCGATTATGACGTCCCCATTAGCGATATACTGCGCTTGGCTATGTACTATAACAGCTACGGAGATAGCAATACTGCCCTCAGATTATTTAGTGAACTTCCGGCAAATGTGAGGTCGAATATTTTTAGAGCCGACTATTCTAAAGCCGAAAAAGTTTGTCCCCAGAACATTCAAATTGGCAAATTGTTGAAACAAACATGTGATGACTTGGCATAAGTACTAATCTTTTAAAGCCGGGATCCAAACGTGATCAATCTCAACCAGCTCAGAGCATTTTATCAAGTTGCTAAATGCCAGAATGTCAGCCTGGCAGCAAAGCAGCTGTTTGTCAGCCAGCCGGCGGTTACCGCCCAGGTCAAATTGTTTGAAGAAAGTTGCGGGCTAAAACTGTTCAAGAAAAAAGGCCGCAGTCTTATACTTACCGATGAGGGCCAAACGCTCTTCAATCATGCCAAAAAGGTATTCGAATATGAAAAAAGAATAGAAGATGCGCTTGAGCAAATGAAGGAGCTCAAAGAAGGCAGTTTAAAACTGGGCTCGGCTAGAACCTACGCGCGTTATTTTATGCCCTTTTTGCTGACCGGTTTTCGTGATGCTTATCCGCATGTCAAGATTCATCTGGATGAAGGCAGTTCCCGGGAAATGATCAACAGCTTGATTGAGTTAAGAAACGAAGTGGTGATCGTCGCCAAAGCCGATGATTATGCGAATATCGCCCTTATACCTTTTAGCCGTGAAGAGCTGGTGCTCATTTTATCGCCCAACCATCACCTGGCAAATGAAAGCAGTATTGTTTTTAAGCAATTCTCCCGGGAGCCGATTATCATGAAAGATAAGGGGTCAGGGACGCGCAAACTAATAGATGAATTGTACTCAAATCACAATGTCATTCCCAATATTTTGATGGAAACCGGGGATGCTGAAATCATCAAGTTGCTGGTGCAACACGGCGAAGGTGTCTCGTTTCTGGTTAAAGAAGCGGTGATGGGTGAAATTCAGGAAAAAAAATTGGTCACCGTACCAATAAAAGATCATTCAATTTTTATGGACGTCAGCATTGCTTATCTCAAGAATCAACCGCTCTCACCGTCTGCCCAGGCTTTTCTCAATAGTTTGGAAAATTTAGGTACAAAAAAAATGCGTTTTCAAGGCCTAGGCGCCTTGATGACAAAAATGCTGGCTGAAGAAAAATAATAACCAGTCAGTGTGTGATGGTCATTTTTTATCGTAATGCGGTTTTTGGGAAGCTCCAGTTGGAAACATCTGATATTGTCTCACCACGAAGAACACGAAGATCTCGAAGGGAAAACACATAAACTTACTTTTATCCTTTCGTGTCCTTCGTGGTTATATAGGCATCACTTGAACTTTTTGCATATGCAAATATCCTGATTTCATTTTCGTTAAACCATCATTTGTTCATTTTCATATTGATAGCGTTACCAGCCAAAGGAGGTATGGGATGGAGAAAAAATTTATTATGACGGCTTTTAGCAAAGATCGACCCGGTATTGTTGCTGATGTTACCGAGGTGATTTATGAAAACGGCTGCAATCTGGAAGATACGACAATGACTAACATGCTGGATGAATTTGCCATCATCCTCCTGTTTACCGGCCAGGGAGAGGACTTGGAAGATCAGCTATTAGGAGATTGCCGTCGACTTGAAAGAGACAAAGACATAACTGCTTTCATTCGACCGGTGGAGGCTGAACACAAGGGAAACTTAGCCGATTTAACCACTAAAATCATCAATGTAGAAGGCATTGACCAGACCGGAATTGTATTTAAGATCAGCAGATACCTTGCCAACAACAATATCAACATTGAAAGCCTGACCTCACGGCGGGCCGTCTCGCCCGAATCCGGAACCGCGCTCTATTTTATGGAAATTAAGGTTCAGGTTCCCGAAACAATCTCTCTTGAGCAATTAGAATCTGGGCTCTCGCAGGTGGGGGAAGATTTAAATTTAGATATAACGCTTCAATAAAGGGGCATAGATCTAAAATTTCTATATGACTTCATCAACCTGAGATATCCATAGGATATCTGCAAATCTGCCGCTTTGCATATATTCTCAATATATCGGTACTTTGGTATTAGACCTTCCTGCTCAGCAAAACCAAGACGACAGATCGCATAGCGGAAAAAATCGAAATAACCAAAACTCCTACCTTGATTCAATTCCAATTTAATCCAACAAATTACCTACTTTGCATATATATAGAAAAATATATATCTGTATAACTATATGTTTTTATTATATATATGTTGATTTTTATCTTCTTTTTATTTAATAACTTTTAATACATTGTTCAAATGTACTTAGATCTAAAGTCTTTTCTTACTGATCCTACAAGTTGCATTTGTTTGGTGTCATACTCGTGAAGAAGACACAAACACTTATGTCAATAAATACAATAATTCGAGTATTCATTGTTTTCATCGTATGGGTTACATGTACTCAAGCGGAAGACATCCGTTTTGCTGTAATATCAGACCACCGAGACGATTTTTCAGGTTTGGAGACTGCTCTTGAGTTTATTAATTCACAGAATGTAGACTTTATAATAGTTGCAGGTGACTTTGATCCGATAGATGAAAGTTACATCGGTTACTACTTTGTTTACGGTTACTCTGTAGGGCCAGAGCATCAACCAAACACTCAAGAAATATATTTTGTTCTTGGCAACCATGATTCCCCCGCATCAGGTGAGGTTTATTTTCAATTTAACATCGCCCCCTACTATACTGTAAATGGCCCCGATTCAGCTCCCGAAGGCACTATATTTTCATTTGACAGGGGAGATTGCCATTTTGTTGTCACCAACCAATATTGGAATTATCCTGAGGGCGGATATACACCGGCGCAATTGGACTGGATTGAACAAGACTTAGCTTCGACCCGCAAACCATGTAAATTCGTCATTGGTCACGAACCGGCATACCCCCAATATCGGCATGTAGGAGATTCACTCGATGTGGACCCGATAATGCGGGATGATTTTTGGCAAATACTATCTGAAAATAATGTTACAGCCTATATGTGCGGACACACTCATCGCATTTATTCTGATTTAGTCGATGGTGTATATGAATTGAACTCGGGTGCGGCCTGGGAGAATTCTCTGGATATTATAATCGTAGATGTTAGTTCTAAAGTTGTGACAGCACACCTATTTAGCACAGATGGCAGTGTCCCAACTGCAGACGATGAATTTGAGACCATCGTACTTCAATCTAATGCTGCTGATGATGATGGCGGTGGCGGTGGCGGTGGCGGTGGCGGCGGCGGTGGCGGGTGACTGATCTCCACTGCAGCATACGGGTTCCGTATGCCAAAAGAATCAATGGCCCGAATAATCCTTTTTGGGTGTCTGCTGATTTGGCTGTCAGAGGTCAAAAAGAAGCTGAAGAAATAAATATACTTTTTGATTTTCCATCCAAAAAGGAAGAGTCAGCAAAGGATCTACCTTATTATTTGCTCCAACATATCGGCAAAATTGATGGTTTTTAAAAAGCTGTGATATCTATCTAATACCCCAAGCGATTAAGATTTATCGATACGCCTATAATGAGAAGCCCCTCTTCAGAAGAAGAGGGGCTGGCTTAACCTTATGTTCCAAATTGGGTTATCCAGTCACCGGGTGTCCCTGACCGTAGTTTTTGACCTTGTAAACCTTGCATTGAAATGTTCGCAGCGGCCAGGAGCCTAAAGCCTCATCGCATTCGGCCTCATCGCTGGAGGTGCAGACATTGATATTGGAGACCCAGACGCCGTGCAGCCAGGGCTCTTCACCCGGCATCTCCGGATACCACCACCCGTGCTGGGCATGCACTACCTTGGGATCAATATCATCGAAGATCTCAACCTTCTGCATCACCCGACCATGCTGGGTTTCGATCCAGACCCAATCCCCCTCTGCAACTCCGATATCCGCTGCTGTTTCGGGATGGATCTGCATTTTGGCCCAGGGGTAACGCTTGCGTAGTTTATCGATCTGGCGATGCTCGGAATGAAAAAAAGGATGGAAGCGACCGCCGGTGATTAAGATCAACGGGTACTTTTCAGAAAGCTCAGGCGTTCGGATCGGACTCTCAGGCGGCTCTTGATAGTAGGGCAGGGGATCGAAACCGAGTTTTTCCATTACGGTCGAAGCCAGCTCGATCTTGCCGGTGGGGGTACCGAATCCACCCATTTTTTCATATTTTTTGTATTCCCAGCGTTCGGGCTCCCAGCGGCCTTTTTCGACCATCTGTCTGAATGTCAATCCCAGGGGTGCCAAGCGGTAGTCATAATAGGCTTCGACATTTTCCCACGGCCAGTGCTCTTCCTGACCCAGCCGAATGCCCAAACCACGCCAGAAGTCAAAATCATCACGCCGGTCGTGCTTGCCCTCTATGGTGGGTGGCACGGCCGCTTCACCGCACACAATAACCGGTGTGGTGTTGTGAAAATTCCATAAGAAATTGCGCTCCTGCCACATGGCACTGGGCAATACATAGTCTGCCAGCTGGGCACTGGGGGTCATAAAATAGTCCACCACCACATACAGGTCCAAACTTTTAAGGGCTTTGTGAACCAGCTTGGTGTTGGGGATGGTCACCATCGGGTTGGATGACAGCGTGATCAATGCCCGCACCGGGTAAGGATCACTGTACGCAATTGCTTTGTAAAGCGAGGGGGCCGGGGCCATACAGGTATAGCCGAACATATCGCAGCGTTTGCCCCAGACGCGTTCCACGTTGCTCTGGACCATTTCGTAGCCGGGCCAGGAATAGAGTTTAAATTGGCTGCCCAGAATTTTTTCGCGCTGCTCGATGGGCAGGGCCTCGGGCATTTCAATTTCATGTTCGGTGATAAATGGGGCCGGGCCCAGCAGCTCCTCTCCGCCCTGCACATCTACATTGCCGACGATAGCGGAGATGATATGGCGTGCGGCGATGGCGCCGTAGGAATTGGGTTGATGTGCCACCCCCATGCCTTCCATGGCACACGAAGGTGTTTCGGTGGCAAACATGCGCGCAGCTGCCTGAATCTGGTCGGCGGGCACCCAGGTAATTTCGGCTACTTTATCCAAGGAATATTCTTTGGCCCTTTGCGCCAGTTCATCGAAACCATGGCACCACTGGGCGACAAATTCCCTGTCGTAGAGGTCTTCTTCGATAATAACATTGATCATTCCCAGCAGCAGGGCGCAGTCTGTTCCCGGTCGCAACTGCAGCCATAAATCGGCTGATTCGGCAGATTCGGATCGCCGGGGATCGATGACAATCAGTTTGGCACCGTTTTTTTTGGCACCCTCAATACCTTCCCAAATCGTCTGGTGAGAATGGGGCGGATTGCGTCCGATGAGCATCACACAACGGGTATTTTGCAGTTTTTCGATGTGCATCCAATACGGCCACCAGCCAAAAAGGGTGGTGGCAACAACTGCTGAATTACCGTGACAAATCTGGGCCTGACCACACTGATTGGGGCTGCCGAAAAGATTCAGAAAGCGTGAGTTGAGTTCCTCATAACTGCGGCTGGTGCCGGCTGTTACCCCGAGGGTTTCAGCGCCAAACTGGTCCTTGAGGGACTGCAACTTGACTGCAATTTCATCCAGGGCCTCATCCCAGGAGATCTGTTGCCACTTGTTATCGCCTTTTTCACCGACTCTTTTGAGCGGATAATTCAGACGATCGGGGTGATAAAACCGATCCAGATCAGAAGCCCATTTACGCGGGCATTTCTTGATGGGCGAGGTGCTGACTTTGACAATCTGATTGTCTTCCACCTCCAGTTCAAGACGGCAGCGTGGTTTGCATCGAAAACAGATGGAATGCTTGATTTCTGTGGTCATCTTTAAACCTCCCCTGTTCCTAGATCTTGCATGAAAATTAATGAGAAGTAGTTGCTAGTGTTTTAATGGATGAAAACCTCCAACCCGTGCAAAATCCAGGAATCCGTTATCGTTAGCGTTATTTGAGATATTTAATATTTAATTTTATGAATGGCTTGGCAGTTTAAGTCAATTCATATGATTTTATAAAATATATAAGAAAATCTTATAAAACAAAATATTGGAGTATTGGAATATTGGAGTGATGGGTTTTTGGCGTAATTGAGTAATGCAGTGGCAGGATTAGACGTACAGTAAAGATTTAGAACTTATTGAATAACACCGGATGATACAATTGCACGCCAAAATTATCATGGTGGGGTGCGCATTTGGAAAGAAGGAGGAAAGAAATTTTTTTGTTCAGGTGTTTTCGTTCTTCATCCAGGGTGTCAAAATTGCCGCCCCCTTTTGAAATGATCAGATCGGACTGCTCAACCAGAGTGTTGACTTCACTGGAGCATCTGCCCAGGACAGTGCCGGGTAAAGGCCCATCGATGCCGTTTTCAAGAACTGTGGCAAACTTATTAATACCAACTGCTTTGGCCTCAGTTAAAGTGGCGTCATTGAGCGTGGGCAAACTTCTGACGACAAAAGTGATTTCCGGTTGATATTGCATTTTTATGATTTGAATCAGCAAGCGGTCGAATACGATTTCTCCGGCGTTATCGCCAAATATCAAAAGATACCGGGTGTTTTCTAACTGCTGTCTGAACTGGGAATAATCCTTATCTGTGAGCGGCAATTTTGTCTTTTCTGCGATCGATTTCTCGATGGTTAAAGAAGAATCCGCCACCATAAAATCCATGGAATTTCCCATGATGGAAAGCTTAACGGCCATTTTTAAAGGGTCGGCAGCTTCGTTGACCATTTTTTCCAGAAACGGGTACAGAGCAAGAATTTGTTCATTTTGGCTTGATTTCAACTCGTGAAATGGATCCCGGGACTCGACCGCGTCAGTAATTTTTTGCCATACTTCTTCGATAATAGCCGGGCTGGTGATATCCCAGACAAGACCGCGCAAGGCTGGTAATTGCAGAATTTCGGTATATAACGCTTTAACTGCCTTCTCATCAAGGGGCAGTTTCCTGAGCGATGAAATCGTCATTTTCAATATGCAGGGGATGCAATCGGGTTTGATAAACATTAGGCTGACTGCTCCTGTATCATCTGGTCCATCGTCCGGGCGGCCAGTTCGGCAAATGCTGGGTCGTTGATGTGGTGAGCCGCTTCTTGAATGTTTATCTGATGATCGAGTTTTTCTTGCAGCTGTTGCGTGAAAAAACGGTTCATGGGCGGGTCGTACAGAGGACCACCTTCGCGATCCGCCTCGGACCATCCCTGTAGGGGGATTAATATTTTCACATTAGATGCATCTTTATTCAATTTTCGTGACAGTTGATCAGCCAGGGTTCGTGTTTCGTCCTCATTGAGACGGATAGCAGAGCGAAAATCATAAAAAAAGATCTGACGATCTTGATATTGCGGCGGAATATTGTCGCGGGTGAATTCTAAAACTGCGCAATCCAACCCACCCGGGATAACCAATCTGGGAATTGAATGCCCGGGAACCGGTTCAAACCGTTGCGAACCAATATCCCCACAGTAGCCGTCTAGCAGGTGGTCGGCTAGCTCATGGGTGGCGAAATCCAAAATGCCATCAAAATAGCCCTCGGCAGCCAGCTCTTCCATGGCCATCCCACCGATACCATTGGCATGGAAAGCCACCACCTCATATCCACGGTCTTCCAAGGTCTTGCGGGTGGCTTCAGCGCCGGCGGTGATAAATCCAAAAAAGGGCAGGGCAATCCTTTTTTTAGTGGTATCGGGATGCCATCGGCTCTGGGCCATTCCGCAGATACCTGCTGCAGCCTTATCTAGAATACGCCCTGAGATACTATTAACACCCAGCAGGTCGGCGACACTGTGAATCATGGTAATATCTTTGGTGCCAACCGTTTGTGCCATGTTGCGCGATGCAACCGTGGAAACCATCACCTTGGGGACCCCCAGCGGAAGCTCGTGCATTATGCTTGTGCCGATATGGGTGCCGGTGCCGCCGCCGGCCGAGATCATTCCTGCAATCTTATTTTCCGCGTAAAGCTTTTTGATACGGGCTCTGGCTTCTTCGATCATGGCGGCAATCGCCGTATCTCTGCTCTCTCGTAAAGCCGGGCTGTTTTTGATAACGGTTTTGTATAAATCCAGATCCACCGCTGACGGTGCAGGCGCTGCGGTGCCGACATTAACGGTCAATGTGCTAAGGCCATGTTGCTCAATACGTTCTTTCAAAAAAAAATGCTCTTCAGCCTTGGAATCGAAAGTCCCCACCACCGCGATTCTGGGCTCGATACTCATAGTATTTCCCATCGATTGGTATCTTTTTTCAGCACGCTTTGGTCTTTGTCATTTGTCTTGTGTATACCAATAACCAATAACGAATAACAAATAACTATATTCTAACCCTTAGTTAGACCAAAGAACCCGTCCTTGTGCCAGACCAATGGCGCTTTACCGCTATCATTCTGATTGACAACACGGCCCATAAAAAGCTGGTAGCCCTGGATTTCCTTGCTAGTTTCAACTTCGCATTCCATCCAGGCCGCTGCTCCATCCGGAATCAAAGCCGCACTGCCGGAGCCGGTGGTGGCTGAAATGGAAAAGCGCTCAAATTTATCCATATCGTCACCTTTGGCGCTACCCACCTGCATGGCCAATTTCTCCTGATCAGCTCCTGCAATCACTACCGTAAATTTGCCGGATTGGGAAATCAGTCTTTCAGTCAAATGGTCTTTTGCTACGCTGATGACCAGCAGCGGTTCTTTTTCAGATACAAACATGGCTGTAGCGGTCATGATATCTTTTTTGTCTTCATGAGCGGTGCTGACGAACACCACTGAACACGGCAACCAGTAGAACACGTTGTTTTCAATACTCATAGCGCCAGCCCTCCTTTATTTTTGATGTTGTTTTATTTTTGAATGTGTCATTCATGTACATAATATAGCCGATTCTGTAAACTGCAAATTGTTTGACTTAATGCACTTCGACTGATTTAATTTTAACAAGACTCAACCTATAGGTGACTCGATAACGCCTCTCCAAATATCCTTCTTATTATTATTTTGACAATGAGACAATGGATTAAAATCGAACGCATACCGGGTGTTCTGGCTTCGGCCTATGAAAAAGGCACCCGTTTGGTCATAGATACCTATTACCGTCATGTGGCCGAAGAAATCGTTGCCCATTTGCCCGGCGATAGGATTCTGGATATTGGCACTGGTCCGGGCTATTTGCCGATTGAAATTGCCAAAAAATCTTCAAAGGTTCACATCTTCGGAATTGATTTAAGCCGCAAGTTATTGAGTATGGCGCGCTCAAATGCCGCCAGAGAGGGCCTGTCTGATCGATTGACCTTTCAACTCGGCGATGCCGGTCACTTAAAATTTGATGATGAATCTTTTGGTATGGTCATCAGCACCGGTATGCTGCATGCGCTCAAGGATCCGGTGAAGGTTTTCCAGGAAATATACCGTGTATTGAAAGTCGGTGGACAGGCCTGGATTTTTGATCCAGCCCGGGTGAGTGGAGCGGTGGACCGCAATAAATGGAAAGCATCACTCAACTTGCGCGAGCGATTTTTTCTAAAGCTGTTTCAACTGTCGGGCTTGCACAAACCAATCAAAACCTATACGCGTGAAGAAGCCATTGCCATAATCGAAAAAACCGATTTTGAAGATTACCGTATTGACACCCGCGAAAACGAAATAAGAATAAAATTAAAAAAATAGTTTTCAACTCCTAATTAAAAAGCTTTGCGTGAGGATTCTCAGATGCACATCTACCACCAAATCTATGAATTTGCCGCTTCAGCCGGCGCATTTGAAGGATATGTTTATCGACGGTCGAAAAGAGACCTTGATACCAAAGCATTGGCGAATTGGGTGGACAATCTAGTTGAAGCCTATCATCATCTGCCGGCAGATGTTATTGGCGAATGTCAATCGGCTTGCAACCAGACTCTGGGAAGGGCGATCAATTCACTGATTGCTGAATTTGGCCAAGAACATGCGATTGTCATAAGGTTAGAAGAAGTCGTAAAAGGTCCTTTGCCGGATTCTCCTGATGATTTCAACAAACGCAAATGGTATCAGGAATAAAGAAATTGGAAATAGCAGGGAAAATTATCAGCGGAGCAGGAGAGGGCGCCTATTTCACCCAGATCGATTGGGTGCGACAGCAGTGTCAGGAGAAATTGGGTTTTAAGCCCCATCCCGGGACATTGAACCTGGAGATAGCACCAGAACATCTATTGCTTGTGGCTGCACTGAATCAGAAGGAGGGGATTGAATTGATTTCTCCAAATCCGAAGTTCTGCAACGCTAAAGCCTTTGCGGTTGAATTAGGAAAGCTTAAAGGTGCCATTATCATTCCCGAAGAAAGGGTCCGGATTCATGCGGAGAATATTATCGAGATCATTGCGCCGCTGAGCATTAAAGCATCTTTAAATGTTAACGATGGTGATTACATTAAGGTAGTGCTTACTGAAGAGTGATCTATGTCTAATCAAGTGAAGTTAAAAGTGGAGGCGGTGATTTTTGATCTGGATGGCACCCTGATCGATTCAATTGACACCTATTTTAAGATTGTTGAAATCGCTTTGGAACGGCTCAATCTTCCTCCGGTATCACGCAGCAAAATCCTGGCGGCTGCAGAAAGCGAAAATTTTAAATGGGAACTTGTGCTACCGCCGGAAGTTCTTAGCAGCAATGAACATATTATAGATGAAGCCTGGTCCGTCATCAATGAGATCGCACCCCAAATGTTCGCCGATCGTTTGGATATTTTTCAAGGTGCGGACAGCATCCTTAAAATGATTTCAGCAAGCGGATTAAAGATGGGCCTGGTCACCTCGACTCAGAAACACTATTTAAAGACCAAAATGCAGCCGCTAAAAAATGCCGGTGTTGATAATCTTATCGAGGTTATCGTGACATCCGACGATGTTGATAAAAGAAAACCGGCGCCGGATCCGCTCATCATGTGTGCCCAAGAACTCGAGCTTAAGCCTGACAGATGTGTTTATGTGGGCGATACTACCACCGACATACAAGCGGGCAAGGCCGCTGGGATGCTCACAGTTGGTGTTTTGACCGGATTTGATGACTACGATTCTCTCAAAAAAGAGCAGCCGGATGCCATCATCGACAGCATTTACAATTTAAACAAAGTACTTTCCTTTTAGCAATCACCTGATTTTTGCATGAAAATAGACGAGGATCTTTCAAGTCTTTTATTCCGGTGGGATTGCGCACCAATCAAGCATGCCGTTGACAAGAAGAACAAAAAAAACTAAACAGTAGTGAATTAAATCCGTTCAAAAAAACGACTTGATTATTTATAGGGTCAATAACTTACTTGTCTGCCGGAAGGAGGTGATCAAAGACAAATCTGTCCTGTAACGAATATCTGATCGATAATGGTTTCCAAAAAGGAGGGCAGCAACCATGAATAAAAAACATTTGCTGATATCTCTGTCTATAGCCGCGATGTTGTGTTTCTCATTCGCACTTCCGATCTTTAACCCACCGGCATTTTCCGAAGATGTCATTAAACTCAAAATGGCGAATTATTTTCCGCCGCCAGCCCCGCATTCCAAGATATGTGAAGATTTCATAGCCGATGTTGAAAGGCGAACCAACGGTAGAGTTAAAATACAATACTTTGCCGGTGGGTCTCTGGTAAAAGCACCCCGGATGTATGAAGGTGTTGTTACCGGAATTGTCGATATTGGACTGGCCCATGTTGAGTATACACCCGGTCGTTTTCCGGTTACCGAAGTGTGCGATCTGCCTCTGGGATTTCCCAGCGGCTGGGTGGCCAACCAGGTGGTCAACGATTTTTATCACCAATTCAAGCCCAAGGAGTGGGACAAGGTGCATATTCTGTGGATGCACGCCAGTAATCCCAACGTTGTCATTTCAAAAAAGCCGGTAAGATCTTTGGCAGATATGAAAGGACTGACCATCAGAGCGCCAGGTCGGGTGGGTAATACCATCAAAGCGCTGGGTGCCACACCAGCGCCAACCCCGATCATGGAAGTCTATGACGGAATTGCCAAAGGCGTTCTCGATGGCGTCAATACCCCTTATGAAACTCTCAGATCTTTTCGTTTTGCCGAAGTCGCTAAATATGTGACCACCAGTTGGCAGGTGGGCAATCTGTACACTTTTTATGTTGCCATGAACAAAAAAAAGTACAATTCCCTACCGCCGGACATTAAGCAGATCTTCGATGAGCTCAGTGGGGTTTATCGCGAGCGCATGGCGTTGATGTGGAATTCCATCGATTTTGCAGGTAAAAATTTTGCCGCTTCAAAAGGTGTGGAATTTATCGATTTAAGCTCCGCCGAAGTCGCAGTCTGGAAAAAAGCGACGGCACCTGTCATTGAAGATTATGTCAAGAAGATGGTGGCTGCCGGTCATTCCGAGGGTGATGTCAGGGGCTGGCTGAAATATCTGGATGAGCGCATCAACTATTGGACCGTTAAACAAACTAAATTATTCATTAAATCGCCGACCGGTCCGCCTGAAATAAGACCCTAAGCTAGTGGATGCAATAGGGTTGTTATGAAAATTTAAACGTAATTTAAGTTCAACTAATTGTGATGTCGTCCTGCATCTGCAGGACGACATCGCCTTAACTATCTGAGCCTTTTGCGAATATCGCAGCTCTTCTAATCAAATGACCTTTCTGGAAAAATTTGACAATTTCAACCGGCGACTGAGCATCGGGTTTGAACTCATCGGCCTGGGTGGGCTCCTGTTGATGATGGTGATCACCTGTCTCGATGTTCTTGGCGGCAAGCTGTTTCGTACCCCGGTATACGGTGCACTGGACATTGTCATGCTCAGCCAGCTGGTGGCCATTTCTTTTGCCACCGCGTATGCGCTGATTATCGGCCGGCATGTCAGTGTTGAGTTTTTTATGGCCTTATTGCCCGAGCGAGTACAGGCGCTTGTTGATACCGTCATTTCTTTTTTCGGGCTCACGTTTTTTGTTCTGATCGTTTGGCGCTTAATCGTTCATGGCCATTCTCTTCAAATCGGCGGAGAGGTAAGTGCGACGATACGCATTCCGCTTTATCCGTTTGCCTATGGAATTGCGCTTGCCAGTATTCCCGTCGCCTTGGTTTTTTTAGCCCAGATGATAAAGGCAATTGCCAGAATGGTGGCCAAATGAGCCCCGTGATTACAGGCATTGTGGGCATTGGTGTTTTGCTGCTGCTCTTTCTGCTGAGGATGCCGGTGGGATTTGCGATGGGATTTGTCGGCTTGGCCGGTTTCGCCTATCTGGCGGACCCCGGTCCCGCACTCAGTCTGCTGGCTCAAGATATCTTTGAGCAATTTTCCTCTTATCCTTTGAGTGTGATCCCCATGTTCATCCTGATGGGTACTTTTGCCTTTGCTTCCGGAATCAGCAAAAGACTATACGAGACGGCTTACACCTGGGTGGGCGGTGTACGCGGCGGCCTGACAATTGCCACCGTACTTGCCTGTGCCGGATTTGCAGCCATTTGCGGGTCAACCGCCGCAACAGCCGCAACCATGGGCAAAATTGCCCTTCCGGAAATGAAAAAATACAAATACGACAATACCCTGGCAACCGGCACGGTGGCCGCATCGGGAACACTGGGCATATTGATTCCGCCCAGCACAATTTTAATTGTTTACGGTATTTTAACCGAGGAATCCATCGGTAAGCTGTTTATTGCCGGGGTTTTACCCGGGATAATGCTTAGTTTGGCCTTTGTGGCTGTGGTTGCGATTCTTTGTCTGCGCAACCCGCAACTGGGGCCGGCCGGCACTCCCACAAGCTTCAGAGAAAAAGTTAAAGCCGTCAACGGCATCATTGAAGCCATCATTTTATTTCTACTGACCATCGGGGGGCTTTTTCTGGGCTGGTTCAGTCCGACTCAGGCGGGTGCTATCGGGGCCGGCGGTGCGCTGTTGATTGGCTTGGTGCGCCGGCAGCTGACCTGGAAAAACTTTTTTGAAGCCGGCAAAGAAGGCCTGCGAACATCTTGTATGGTGTTGATTATAATTACCGGGGCAACGATTTTTGGCCATTTTATGGCAATCTCCACCATTCCGTTTGCCCTGGCGGATTGGATTAAAAACCTGCCGATACCGCCGGTGGCATTGATGGGCCTTATTATTTTTCTCTATTTTATCGGCGGCTTTTTTATGGATTCCATGGCCCTGGTGGTGGTAACCATCCCGATCTTCTTTCCGGTGGTAATGCAGCTGAGTTATGACCCCATCTGGTTTGGCGTCATTATCGTGCTGGTAGCGGAGATGGGCGTCATCACGCCGCCGGTGGGCGTCAATGTCTTTGTCATCAAGGGCATTGCACCGGATGTTCCTCTGCATGTCATTTTCAGGGGCATATTCCCATTCCTGGTCGCCCTGATTTTAATGACCGCGCTGTTGGTGGCTTTTCCGGGCGTTGCGGTTTTTTTGCCTAACCTTGTCACATATTAAACTTTTCCCCAAACACCCATATCCTTCCAACCGTCGTATATCAATTTGGTCGCATAAATTTTTTCCTTAATGAATAAATGCCTTCGAAGAAATGGGCGCGGTTGCCGTTCTACCTAATTTCACAACAACGAAAACTCTGACTTTCATCGTTCTGTGCGCTTTAAATTTCTTTAGCAGCTTCGATGGCATCTTCCGGACAGATTTCCGCACAGCGGCCGCACTCCAGACAATGGGAACCGTCGATTTCATATATCTTACCTTCTGAAATCACTTCTACGGGACAGGCTTCCAGACAAAGACCGCAAGCCGTGCAATCAGTTGTAATCGTATATCCCGGTGGGTTGACCGTCTCGCCGCCAAAAGCAAAGCGTTCACGGCCGGGGGGCTCCACCGAAAGGTCGAAGATTTCGCCTTTGCCGCGGTATAGGTGAAAGCCCTCCAGAATGTCGCGCTTTTCACCGGGATAAAGATCGTTCATCATGGGATTGTGCTCAAAAATTTCATCGATGATGTCTCTATTATCGCAAAATTTTATGTCACCGATAATCCGCGTGGTGACATAATGCTGATCCATGCCGCAGATGGCGATTTTGGGAGCGGCTTTGAGTTGACGATAAAATGACTTTCCCCTCGCAGTGAGAAAATAGAGCCCATCTTCTTTGACGAGCATAACATCGATGATGCGCGCCGCCGGTATACCGTTATCTATGGTGGCAAACGTTATGGACTTGATCTCGCGCAAGTGTTTGAGCGCTTTGGTGGCAATGGGGCCCATACTTATTTCCGAATCCTTTCACGAGAATCGTCTTTAGATGCCAGTTCCGTCAGTCCGCCTTGGCCGAACTTTTTAAGTTTGACACCACCGGCAAGCTTAGGAAAGTCATCCATGATGCACAGCTCATCGGGCAGTTTGTGCGGCGCAACCTTATCCTTCACAAATTCCCGGATTTCCTCTAATGACAGGGCTTGATCCGGTATTGGAACGACACAGGCGCAAATGGATTCGCCCAGCACTGGATTGGGGGTTGCCACCACAGACACCTGCTCGACTTTGGGATGGTCGATGATCAACGACTCCAGCTCATAGGGATAGATCTTGTATCCGCCGCGATTGATCAGATCCTTGGTGCGGCCGTAAATTCTAAAATAGCCGTTTTCATCCCTGGATGCCAGATCGCCCATGAAAAGCCATCCGTTCACTATTTGTTTGGCTGTTTCTTCAGGATTTTTCCAGTAGCCTTGCATGACATGCCATCCGCTAAGGGTTAGTTCCCCGATTTCACCGTCTGGCAGCGGTTTCTGGGTGACGGGCTCCACCACCCGCATTTGAGTGCCTTCGGCCGGTATGCCGACATATTTTTCACGAACGTCCAGCGGGGAAGGGTAGGGGCACATGGTTGCCAGCCCCGGACCGACCTCAGATGCCCCCCAAAAAGAGGTCAGATAAACGCCCATTTCTTTTTCCACGCGTGTGATCAAGCCCTCCGGCGCGATCATTCCTGCGATCAGCCCGGCGCGCAGCGAACTCAGATCGTATTTGGGCCTGCTTTTGTGATTGAGTTCCAGGATATAGTGGGGCGGCGCCCCCATTTGCAATGTTATTTTTTCGTGCTCAATTATCTGAAAGGCGCGCTCCACCTCAAATTTGTCCATCAGAACCAGGGTGGCTTGCAGCAAAATGGGCTGAACCAGAACCGAACCACAGCCATAAGAATGGCTCATAGGTAAAATGCCAATAAAAATATCATCGACAGTCGCAGCGGTGCCCAATGCATACTCGCGGCCAGCCCTCACGGCAGCATATTGTCTGATCATAGCGCCTTTAGGGCGCCCGGTGGTGCCGGAGGTATACAGCAGCATGCACAGATCTTTTTGCGGATCGATGGCAACGGCCGGCAAAGTCTTACCCTTGCCGGTGTCAATTAGGCGATTATAATCAATTACCTCAGTCTCTGGCCCACCGCCAGCGACGATAATATGTTCGAGATCGGGCAAGCTGGATTTAATTTTTAAAATTCCGCTAACATAATCGTAGCCATCCCACCGGTCGAAAATAAATAACCCTCTGGCTTCTGAATTTTTGAGGATAAATTCGGCCTCGTGTATGCGATAAATCGCATTGACCCAAACCACCACTACACCGATTTTTTGCAGGGCGTAAAAAGCGCTGACAAGCTCCAGGGAGTTCTTCATATATATGGCCACCCGGTCGCCTTTTTGAATACCCAATTTCGTCAAGCCGGCTGCCAATGCGTCAGCGGCAGAATTGAGCTCCGCATAGGTTGCGCGCCTGTCGCCGTCTAAGATTGCCACTTTATCCGGTGATTCGGCCGCTGATTTCTGTAGTACCTGGCCCAACGTTAAGTTTTCTATGTTCTCCATAGCGGGTTTCCTTTGGTGACGATACTTAAAAGGTTTCAGGTGACAGGCTCTAAGGTTCCGCCGATAGCGGTTTAGGTGTCAGGTGTCAGGTTTCAGGGACGAAGAGAGGCGCTGACACCTGACACCTGAAACCCAGTTTGGCATGAACGGAGGAATCTGAAATCTGATCCACTGGAACTATTGGGTAAAAGCAGGAAATACAAGTGAGCTCACATGTTACGTCTGTATTGGCCGCCGACTTCATAAAGCGCCTGGGTGATCTGGCCTAGACTGCACGTCCGCACTGCTTCCATTAGCTCGGCGAAAATGTTGTCGCCGGACAATACGACTTTTTGCAAGCGCTCCAAAGCTTCCGGGGCCTCTTTTGCGTTGCGGTTTTTAAATTCTGCCAACCGTTTGAGCTGCGATTGTTTTTCGGCTTCGGTGGCCCGGGCCAGTTCGACTGCTTCGCTCAGCTGCTCTCCATCGGCATGCGGATCGCGAAAGGTGTTGACCCCGATGATAGGCAGATCACCGGTGTGCTTTAGGGTCTCGTAGTATATGGATTCTTCCTGGATTTTGCTGCGCTGATAACCAGTTTCCATAGCCCCCAAGACCCCGCCGCGTTCCGTAATGCGGTCAAATTCCATCAGCACCGCCTCTTCCACCAGGCGGGTCAGCTCTTCGAAAATAAAACTGCCCTGGTTCATGTTTTCATTTTTTGTCAGACCCCATTCGCGATTGATAATCAATTGAATGGCAAGCGCACGTCTGACCGACTCCGCGCTCGGGGTAGTGATGGCCTCATCAAACGCATTGGTATGCAGGCTGTTGCAGTTATCGTAAATGGCACACAACGCCTGCAAAGTGGTGCGGATATCATTGAACTGAATATCCTGGCTGTGTAAAGAACGCCCGGAGGTTTGAATGTGATACTTAAGCATCTGCGATCGCTCTGATGCAGCATATTTATCCCGCATGGCCACCGCCCAGATCCGTCGCGCCACGCGTCCGATAACATTGTATTCGGGATCCAGTCCATTGGAGAAGAAAAAGGAAAGATTGGGTGCAAAACTGTCAATCGGCATCCCTCTGGAAAGGTAGTACTCCACGTAAGTGAATCCGTTGGCCAGGGTCAAGGCCAGCTGTGTAATGGGATTGGCGCCGGCTTCGGCAATATGATAGCCGGAAATCGACACCGAATAGAAGTTGCGAATATGATTTTCGATAAAATATTGCTGAATATCGCCCATCATTTTCAAGGCAAAATCAATTGAAAAGATGCAGGTGTTTTGTCCCTGGTCTTCTTTAAGAATGTCGGCTTGAACCGTACCGCGCACATTGGACAACACGCTGGCACGTATTTGCTGATATTGTTCATCGGAAGGTGGCTTGCTGTTTTCAGCCGTAAATTTATCCAGCTGTTGATCAACGGCTGTGTTTAAAAACATGGCCAGGATAATGGGCGCCGGGCCATTGATGGTCATCGAAACCGATGTACTGGGTGCGCACAAATCAAAGCCGTCATAGAGCATTTTAACATCATCTAAGGTGCAGATGCTGACGCCCGAGGTGCCGACCTTGCCGTATATGTCCGGGCGAATATCCGGGTCGCAACCATAAAGGGTGACCGAATCAAAAGCCGTTGACAGACGCTTGGCTTCATAATTGGCGGAAAGCATCTTAAAGCGCTGATTGGTGCGGGCTGGATTGCCTTCGCCGGCAAACATTCGGGTGGGGTCTTCATCCACACGCTTTAACGGAAACACACCAGCAGTATAGGGAAATTTTCCGGAGACATTTTCTTCGCGCAGCCAGCGAAAAATTTCGCCTGGGTCTTTGAACTTTGGAAGTTGAATTTTGGGTATACGGGTATGCGATAAGGATTCGGAAAAAAGAGGAACCCTGATTTCGCGATCGCGGACCTGATAAACCAGTTCATCTTGACCGTAGGTTTGTTGGATGTTTTCCCATTCCGCCATCGTTTGAACGGTTTCCGGCTTGAGGGCTGCTTCGGCTGCTTTAATCTGGGCTTTAAAGGCCTCGATGAGTTGGCTGGTATCGCCTTTTAGATCGTCGTCTTCCAGCGCTTCGGCGGCTTCCTTAAGGTGCCAGACTTTCCGGACTGCTTTTGCCTGTTGATCGGTGTCGCGGTGGTATGTTCTCAAATGATCTGCAACTTCGCTTAAGTAGCGAGTACGCTCGGGTGGAATGATAATGGTTTTAGACGTTGACGTTTGGGTTTGGGGTCGGGGTAGACTGGATTTAAAAGCAACACCGGTTTTTGCAGCTACTGCATCCATGATGGCATGGTAAAGCGCGGTGACACCATCATCATTGAATTTGGATGCGATGGTGCCAAAAACCGGCATGTCCTCAGGTGATTGTTCAAAGGCTTTGCGATTGCGCTGGACCTGTTTGCGTACATCTCGTACAGCGTCCTCGCCGCCCCGTTTTTCAAATTTGTTGACGACCACCAGATCGGCGAAATCGAGCATATCGATTTTTTCAAGCTGGGAGGCAGCGCCAAATTCACTGGTCATCACATAGATGGACAGATCCACCATGTCGATAATTCTAGAATCGCCCTGTCCGATTCCGGCGGTTTCAGCGATAATTAAATCATAGCCGGCAGCCTGTACAGCCTCAATGGCTTCACCCAAAATGGCGGGAATCTCTGTCTGGGATTCGCGGGTAGCTAAAGAACGCAAATACACACGCGGGCTGCCGATGGCATTCATACGAATTCGATCCCCCAACAGCGCACCGCCGGTTTTGCGTCGCGAAGGATCGCAGCTGATGATGGCAATATGAATATCTTTGATATCATGCAGCATTCGCAAAATCAGCTCATCGGTCAATGACGATTTACCGGCACCGCCGGTCCCGGTAATGCCGATGACGGGCGGTTTTTGCTTGCCGATTTTCTTGGACAACTCAGCTCTTAGGGCTGCCAAGTCGCCGTTCTCCTGGGCTTTGGCGTATTCGGCCGCGGATATCAGATTGGCCACCAGCAATTTATTATTCGGTGACAGCTCATCAAAAGCAAAGCGGCCTTTTTTGACCGTGGAAAAATCTATGGCGGCGACCATATGGTTGATCATGCCCTGTAGCCCTAACTGGGCGCCATCTTCCGGGGAGTAAATTTTGGTAACACCGTAAGCTTCGAGCTCTTCAATTTCATCCGGCACAATTACGCCGCCACCACCGCCGAAGACCTTGATATGCGGTGCCCCTTTTTCTTTTAAAAGATCGACCATATACTTGAAAAACTCGATATGGCCGCCCTGATAACTGGATACGGCAATTCCTTGGGCATCTTCTTCTATGGCGGCATCCACGATTTCTTGAACCGATCGATTATGCCCCAAATGGATGACTTCCACACCGGTATCCTGCAGGATTCGGCGCATGATATTGATGGCAGCATCATGGCCATCGAAAAGAGAGGTTGCAGTGACGACCCGGATATAATTTTCAGGTTTGTAGACCTCGACCTCAGCTGTCATTTTGCCTCCTTAAAGCCGATTAAACATTTACATTGCCATCTACGAACAAACCAGAGTCGAAAACAGAAGGGGACTTATTTTTTACCGCCGGCATACATGCCTAAAATAATGCCGGTCTGCAGTTTCGTATAGTCTTCAATGCTGTAATGGTGGGCCAGATACCAGCGCCGAAATGTCCACATATGCCCTAAAACGACTATATTATGCGCTGCCAGCTCCAGATTGTTTTCTTTAAGATTGATCAGATCGCCGGATTTGGCGATGCGAGCAAGCGCTTTGACAAACAGGCCTGTAATGCGCAGTTCGTTTTCCAGAACGCGTTTTTGCCATTGAGAGGGTAGCGATTGGGTCTCCTGGTAAATCAAGAGAATGAAATCACTCATCTGGTGACAAACCATGAAATATTCATGAATGATTTTTACCAGGGCATCGCGACCACCTTTGGCCTGTGACATCGCCGCCGTAACTCCCCGTTCAACCTCAGCATGAATGGCTTCGCATACCATGTACAGAATATCTTCCTTGGAGGCGAAATACTCGTACAACGATCCAATCGAAAATCCGGCCGCCCCGGCAATCTGGCGCGTGGTGGTTTTGTGAAAACCCTTGTCAATAAATAGCTGCACGGCTGCATCCGCGATTTGACGCCGCCGGCGCTTAACCAGATCGGGGTCTTTGACCTGGGTGGGTATGTCTTTTGTTCTGGGCAGATCTTGCATTTTAACCTTTTGTATTTATTTGATATTATGTTTTATTGAGATTATGGCATGGCCCGCTGAACGAGCGCTCAATCAATAAACTAACACGTCTCATTTTTTATTGTCAAGGTTTTCGAAACTTAGACGCCAATTACAATTTAAACTATTGTTATATTGTGGTTTTTCATATTTTAGGAAATTGGCCTATTCAGCTTGAAGACAATCTTTATTTTATCTAAGCGCGCTATTAAATACGAAAAATGACCGAGCGCTCGATCAATATAGGCGCTTCTTAATACATTCCTTTATAAACTTTGAAATCGTGACAGCAGAGGAAATCCGCGGTTGAATAGAGAGGTGATAATTTGGAGCTTCTGAAACTTTTTTCGCAAATATTAGCTTAGCGTACGGTCCTCGAGAGCTGGAAATTCCTGGCGGGCCGCATCGACCTGGCTAGGATCGATCTCGGCATGAACCATATCTTCTTCTTGAGTGCCTTCAACCAGCACCTGACCTAAAGGATCTACGATCATGCTGTGGCCGGCGTACGTTTTGCCCTGGTTGGCACCGGTACAATTGCAGGAAATCAAAAAGGCTAGATTTTCATGTGCCCGGCAGCGGTTGAACAATCGCCAGGCCTCCAAGCGAACCAGTGGCCAGGCCGAAGCAACTAAAAAAAATGTTGCGCCCGCATCGACCATGCGACGATAGAGCTCGGGAAAGCGCAGGTCATAACAGGTGGAAAGACCGCATTTGCCCCAGGGAGCATCAACGACAATAACATCTTGTCCCGGTTCCAGAAGGTTGGTTTCCTCGGATTGGTATCCGAACAGGTGGATTTTACGGTAGCGGGCTGCGATCTCGCCGGCGGGATTTAATAGTATACTGGTGTTGTATAGATGACTACCGTCTTTTTCGACCATGCTGCCCATAAAGATATGACAGTTTCGTTTGCGAGCCGCTGCCTTTAAGGTATTAACGGTGGGGCCATCGACAGTTTCGCTGTCATCTTGATAGCGGTCAAAGGAGAAAAAGCCGCAGGGCCAAATTTCCGGTAACAGGATCAGATCACTGGGTGGGGCCTGATCGATCAGATCGAGTGCGTGAGCTACATTTTTTTCTTTGGGCTGATCCACCATTGCCAGTTGGATACTAGTCACTCTCATATGGCTAGACCATTATTTCATAGATACGATAAAATTATAAGCTTTTGGAATTACCTGCAGTCTCACGTCGCGAAGATGCCGAGGCCAGGATCTATCCGAACTGTTCTCTTAGGATGCGATGCAGAATTTTCCCGGTGCCGGTACGGGGCATATCATTTTCACCGATAAAGATCACCTGTTTGGGGCACTTGTAGCCTGCCATCTTGCCTTTGCAGGCCTGAATGACATGTTGCTCGCCCAAGTTGCTGTCATCAAAACCCGGCTTGCGGATGATGACCGCGCTGACCTTTTCGCCCCATTTTTCGTCAGGCAGTCCGATTACCGCGCATTCAAAGACGCCTTCAATGTTGCCGACAACTTCTTCTACTTCACTGGGATAGACATTTTCTCCTCCGGTGATGATCATATTTTTTTTGCGATCCACCAGGTAATAAAAGCCATCTTCATCCTGTCGCGCCATATCGCCAGCTGAAAAAAAACCGCCTTCAAATGATTCCGCGGTCACCTCGGGCAGCTTGTAGTATTCATCAAACAGCATCGGACCCCGTGAGTATAACTCACCGATTTCACCACTCGGCACTTCATTGCCGTCAATGTCGAGAATCTTCAGAAAATCAGTACCAATACATTCAAAACCGATGGATCCAAGCTTGCTCATCTGGAATTCAGGTTTGAGGATGGTGACCATGCCGGCTTCGGTCGAACCGTAAGCTTCGTAGAGTTTAACGCCCGGGAAAAATTCCATTACCGCCTGCTTCATACTTTTGCGACCGGGTGCAGACGAACACAGCAACTTGCGAATTGATTTGACATCGCGCTTTTTGGCATCCTCGGGGGCATTCAGGATTAAATTGTAATGGGTTGGAATCAGCGAGATAAAGGTGATTTTCTCGTTTTCGATAATTTTGAGAATTTCATCGGGTTTAAAGTTTAAGGCCGGGTGAATATAGGCCGATCCCCCGATATACAAAAAGGTGAACGTAAAAAAGATGGAGTTGATATGACACAGAGGCATGACATTTAAGCATACATCGTGTTCATTAAAATCAAAGTCAACGGCATTGTGCAGATAATAAGCGATATGGGATTCGTGGGAACGGATGACGCCTTTTGGTCTTCCGGTAGTGCCGGAGGTATAAATCAAAATCCAGGTGTCGCGGGGGGCAACTTCAGTTTTCGGCTCGGTGTCGGAGGATGCTGCGATAAATTCCTCATAAGGCTGATATCCGTCCTGTGGACGGCCGACGATAACATAGTTTTCAGCGTTAATATTGTTTAGCTTGGAACGGATGGGCTCGACAACACCGGCAAATTGGTCATGAACGACCATAGCCTTGGCGTCTGAATTATTAACAATGTATTCCACTTCACCAGACACCAGACGAAAATTGATGGGCACGATAATGATACCGGCTTTGGCGGTTGCCAGGAATAGCTCACAGATTTCAATGCAATTTTCAAGCAGAACGGCAACTTTATCGCCTTTCTGCAACCCAAGGGAGCTGAGACTGTTGGCCAGTTTGTTAATGCGGCTGTTCATTTGTGGGTAAGTAAATGCGCGGTTTTCGTCTTTTAAGGCGACTGTTTGTGGGAATTTCTTGGCATTCACTTTTTGGATTTGACCTAAGTTCATCCAGTAGCCCATGCTATCACCTCCATATATCAGCAAAAAAAGTTGCGCCGTTACCCGCTGGTCCGCCTCCGGTGGGTTAGCCCGTTTGCCGGTTGAAAAGCAAATGACATCATTCCTTTTTTAACGGGCTCAACTGGCAACCGGCAAAACGGCTAACCTAATTTGTAAATTTATAACGCTTAAAATTGGGACCTGAGTTAAGCGATTGTCGAGGTTGCCGCAGCTACACGGCAGAAGTCGTTTCGCTATAGTTTTCTATGCGAAACGGCATCTAACACAGTAGATGCGGTAAGATCGGCAATCCCACAGGGTTATAAATTTTAAAATAAAGATGAAAGAATTCCGCTATTCTGTTTTAAATCTTTTAAAATTTATTACGCTCAACTCAGGTTTGGTTTTCTTCAAGCTGTTCAATAAACGCCTCAACATTCGTTTTGGTCTGCTCATCTGAAATCAGCCGCAAATCATTAAGATCGGCGTTGATCGTTAAACTGGGAACACCGGTCTCCCGCTCAAGGCGTTGCGGCATCCCGTAACTCGCGTTGGAATTATTAGGGCAACACTTTGCATCATGATAGATAATGCCATCAACTTTAAACGCATTCAGCATTTCTTTAATGTAGGTTTCTTTAAAATCGTCCGAGCGCACAATAAACAATTCTGTATAGGCACGTGCCATACTGTTAAAGGGATCATCGGGATCGAAGGATGAAAAAATCCAGCTATTGCAATATGTGGAGGCCAGGACATTGGCCTTCAAATCCGAAAACAATTCGGAGTGATCTCTCAGTCGACCCCAGACCGGCATACCATCCCAATAGATCCGGTGCTGTTCATGCGGTACCGCGGCGATATTGTTTGTAACTCGCTCCTCTAATTCATTGAGTAATAATTCATAGTAATCATTGGCCTGCTGGGTGCCTCTGAGGACAACTGCCGGTGCCATATGGATGGTTCCATCAAAGAAGGTAAACGGAGAGGGCACATTTGTAGCGGTATTCAGAACCTTTTTCCACAGGATTGAACACTCCTTGGACAATGCGACAACTTGCTTAAGTTTGTCGAGATCAAACTTATTGCCCGAAATATATTCTAGCGGCTTGATTAAATCCTTCAATTGCGTGGCAATTGAATCAATGTGGTTTTGGGTCACTTTGCCAACACTACGGTGGGTATGGATACCGATTATGGGAACATCAAGTTCTTTGGCATACCATGTAAACCAGTCTTGCACGTCGCGACATTGATTTGTGTTAAATGCGAGCACATCCGGCTTGGGGACGCCTTCAATGCCTTTATATGATTTTGCAATAGGCGTCGTCTTGTTCAGGTAGGCACCAATATCGGCTCGTAGATACGAACAGATATCCGGCGAATATCCTTGGGCATCCGCGATCGGCAATAAATCGGTGGCCATGCGGCTGGCACCGAGCATGGCACCGTGATTTTCGGGGAAAAAAACCAGAAACCCCATCGCACGCAGGATTTCTGCCGGTCCGACACTCGTACACCAGGCAATTTTGGGTTCTTTTGCTTTTGCAGCCGCATCCAGCTCATAAAAATAATCGGCCATGATCTGGTTTAGTTTGCTGGTTGTTTTTAGCTTAACGCGCGTTACCTCTTTTTTATCAGTGGTCATAAATACACCTTCATATGTCAATTTGTCCTGCATCGATTATCTTCTGAACGCTGTTTCAGAGCTAACAAACAGGCTAAGTCAAAAGATGAAAAGCCAGAAGCCTACAGCTATGACTGCATTGCATATAGCGCGGCGCCAATGGCGCCGGTGAGCTGCGGGTATTCCGGCACAAGAATTTTGCGGCCGATCATTTCTTCGGTCATTTTGACCATAAAGGCATTATGTGCCACCACACCACCGGTCATGACCACTTTTTCGGTCAGGGCATCCATCTCCAAGACGCGTTTTATCATCGAATAATAGACACCTTTGACAATATCCGGCAGCTTTTTACCCTGGCGGATATTTTCCAGCACCTCGGTGGCCGAAAAGACTGTGCAGAAGCTTCCCAGTTTGACCATATTATCAGATTGACTGGCGAGCTCGTTCATATCATCCAGCGTGACATCCAAGCGCATCGCCATTTCCTCCAGAAAGGCGCCCGTACCGGCAGCACATTTACGATTCATTTTAAAGCTGGTACGCTTGCCCTCGGCGTCCAGCTTAATGACTTTGTTGTCCTGACCGCCAATATCGATAATTGTGGTGGCAAACGGAAAATACAAATAACACCCCTTGGCATGACAGCCAATTTCCGTTTTACTATCCTGGGCGAAAACGACATTCTTGCGGCCATATCCGGTAGAAACGGTAAATTTAATGTCGCTCTTTTGGGTACCGGACATTTTTAAAGCCGTTGCCAAACAGGTATCAGCGGTGGCTGCAAAGTCAGTGCCGGATCTTTTAACCGCATGACCGATCAAGTTTTGATTGCTATCGAGGAGGGCTATTTTGGTGCGCGATGCCCCCACATCGACACCCGCATAAGTTGTTTTGGAGACCATATGGGCTATTTTGACTCTAATCCTTTTACCAGGGCGCTGAGCGTATGATTGTACGGCGTCTGGGTTGCTGTGCGGGCACCATATTCTACGAACTTGCCGTTAATAAAGTCAATTTCGGTGCGCCGGCCTGCTTCGATATCCATTAGCATCGACGGTTTGTGATCACCGGCATTTCGCATGTACTCCATGGCATGGGGATAAAAATCCCATCCCAGATCAATTTCATTGGCGCGGGCAACCTGAATGCATTCTTTTACCAGGGCATCGACAATCTGATAGACGATAGGATCATTCATGGCGCGTGACATGGTCAGCCCGGTGACGGCACACACTGGATTCATGCAGGCATTCATAACGCTCTTGCGCCAGACCATTGAGATAATGTTGTCGGTATGCTCGGTTTCCAGACCGCATTTGCTGAGCGCAGCGGCAATGGCAATGGCTGAATCACGAGATTGCGGATCCAGTTCCTGGATGTAGTGCGGCGGGTGGTGAAAGGGTATTTTAACGTGCCCTGGACCCGCCAGGCCGCATCCGTAATTGACAACGGCACGCATCACATCCGTCTTTCCGAGTGTTTTCGCCAGTTCCAGTTCAGTATCAATACCGTTTTGCCAGCTGACAATTGCCAGGCCTTCTTTGTGAAAGCCTTCAATGGCTGAAGCAATCAGCGGCAGCGCATTGGCTTTGACAGTGATGAAAATCACATCTGGATTGTGGTTGGCTATTTCATCAACACTGGTGCAGGTACGAGTAACTTTATGTTGGATGTTTTCGGCGCCTTCAAGAATAATTCCCGGATCCAACGCCGGTGCCAGCAAGTCCGGAATGACATCGCAAAGCGTAACCTCATAACCGCCTTTGGCCAAAAAGCAGGCGGCGATGCAACCGACTGGCCCGGCGCCAACCACCGCAAACGATTGCGGATTAAAATTGGACGCAGCACTCATTTTTACATCTCCTGTTTGGGGCGTTCGTCTATAACCCGCACGGCTTTGCCTTCACTGCGGGCAATGGCTTTGGCATCGACCAGTTCGACATTAATGTTAATCCCCATATTGCCTTTGATATGACCTGCGATTTTGCCTTCGACTTCATGCCTACGGTCTTCACCGGCCTCATATATTTCTTTTTTGCCTTCCACGCGAATGCTCAGATGGTCCAGATACCCTTTTTTGCTCACAACCAGCTGGTATTGAGGCTCAACTTCTTCGATTTCCAGCAGAAGTGCTTCAATTTGAGATGGAAAGACGTTCACACCGCTGATAATCAGCATGTCGTCCGAGCGCCCATAAATTTTGTCCATACGGATAAAGGTCCGGCCTTCGTGGCCGGGTTCTCGCCACAATCGTGTAATATCTTTGGTACGATAGCGAATCATCGGCATCGCGCGGCGCTGCAAAGAGGTAAAAATGAGCTCGCCTTTTTCACCTTCCTGCAAAGGTTCCAGAGTTTGCGGATCGACGATTTCAGGCAGAAAATGATCTTCATTGATATAAAGGCCGTTTTGATCTGCAGCGTCATAAGCCACTCCGGGCCCGCAGAGCTCGGTTAATCCGAATGCCTCTTGGGCTTTGATGCCCATCCGTTCTTCGATCTCCTGCCGCATGCCTTCTGTCCAAGGCTCGGCACCGAAGACCCCGACCCGCAATGGCAGCTTTCGAATGTCGACTTTCATTTCTTCGGCTCGCTCGGCAATTGTCAGCGCATAAGAGGGCGTGGCAAACAGAATATCGGATTTAAAATCCTGCATGATGGTAATCTGTCGTTCGGTCATCCCGGCGCCGGTGGGCACAACCGTACAACCCAGGGCAGTAGCGCCTTGGTGAAAGCCGAGGCCGCCGGTAAATAGACCGTGGCCGTAAGCATTTTGAACCACATCTTCCTTGCGGAGGCCTGCGGCATGGAGGTTGCGGCACATACATTCGATCCACTGATCCAAATCTTCCTGTGTGTATGGCCCGGTAATGGGTTTGCCGGTGGTTCCTGAAGACGCGTGGACTCTGACGACCTTTTCCAGGGGTACGGCGCACAAACCAAAGGGGTAATTGTCTCTGAGATCTGTTTTGACGGTGAACGGAAGTTTGGCAACATCTTCAAGGCTTTTGATGTCGTCGGCGGCGACACCCATTTCCTCGAATTTATTTTTATAGAACGGCACTTTCTCGGCGACCCATGCAACGGTTTCTTTCAGTTTTTCCAACTGAAATTTTTTAAGCTCTTCCACCGGCATGCATTCATACTTGTCGTTCCAAGGCATGATCTTCCTCCTTTTTGGATAACGAAATTGTTATAATGGCCATCGACTATATTTTTTTTTGAAAAATTGACAGACCGCTGCATAATCCATTGCAGCCTGATGCCCGCTTTACCGTCAAAATGGTGATTGAAACGTTTTCGCCGTCAAATCAACCGGCCTTTGCGGCGGCCTCAAAGCCAAGCTCAAAAGCCTTGATATTAATATCGACGAATGCCTTTTTCGTGGATGTTCGAATGGCTTCCCTAACATTGTCCGCGGAAACCGGCATAATTCCTGTTTGAATCAATGAACCCAGCAAAACCATGTTCAAAGACATGAAATTGCCGGCCTCTTTAGCCAGAGATAGGGCATCAAAAGCTACCAAACGGGCCGTTTTCTGGCGAATTAATTCCTGAAGTTCAGCCAAATCGGGATAGGTGCCTTGGCCGATGGACACAGTAAACGGCGGCAGCGGTGCCGTATTGGTAATGACGATTGTTTTGGCATTGCATTTGTTTATCGCGCGCAGCGTTTCCGAGGGTTCAAATCCCAACAACACATCCGCTTCGCCATCCGAAATAATTGTGCTTTCCGCATCTCCAAAAACCACTGCAGATTCTACGACACCACCCCTTTGAGCCATGCCGTGGATTTCACTCATGCGTACGGGAACATCTGCCAGCAGCGCCGCCTCTCCGAGCACTTTGGATGCCAGCAGGTTGCCCTGGCCGCCGACAGCTACGATGATTAGCCTTGTTGTCTCCATAAGTTCGTTCCTATCAGTTTTAGTATAGTCAAGTTTACATGTATGAGTTCAAGATCAACTCTGGTTTATTCAATGCGCCATTACGCCATGCTTCGTGATGCCTTTGTCATCATGAAGGTTTAACATTTTCCTTTGACCGCACCGGAACAATGGCTTTTTCCGGACATATCTGGGCACACACAGCACAGCCTGAACATAGATCTGCATTGATGTGAACTCTTTCGCCTTCAATATAAAATGCCGGACAGGCCAACTCATTGACACAATCACGGTGATCCTTACATTTTTCATTAATATAAAAGGGCTTGCCTCGGGCTTTTTTAAGACTCTGGGCATAAAGGGTACAGGCTTCTTTGGATATGATGACGGATACGCCCTCGTAATCAATAGCCTCCTTGATGGCCGCTATGCTCTTGTTGACCCGATACGGTTTGATGACCTCTACATGGGGTACACCGATGGCACGGACAACGTCTTCAATCGACACCCGACCATAGCCTGTCAGGTTAAAATCCTTCATGTTAACACCCGGATGGGGCTGATGGCCGGTCATCGCCGTGGTGCTGTTGTCTAACACGACCAGTGTAAAGTTATGGTTGTTAAATACGGCGTTGATCAGACCGGGGATGCCGGAGTGGAAAAAAGTAGAATCACCGATAAAGGAAATGACTTTCTTATCCGTAGAAGCTGAAAAGCCGCATCCCGTGCCGACCGATGATCCCATACACAATAGAAAATCCGCTGTTGATAGCGGCGGGAGTACACCAAGGGTATAACACCCGATGTCTGTTGGATAAATGGTGCCCAGGCCTTCGGCCGCTTTTTTAACCGCATAATAAGTGGCGCGATGAGAACAACCGGCGCACAGAGTCGGTGGGCGCTGGGGCATTTCGGGGACGTCGGAAATGTCAGGCTTAGCGACCGGGGTATAGGGGATGTCGAAAAACTTGGCGATATTTTCTCTAACCTGTGCCGGATCGTATTCATAAAGTCGTGTAAACAGATCTTTGGCTTTTCCGCGAATTGACAGGGTGAGTCCTTCTTCCTGGGCAAAGGCTTTGACCTGCTCCTCCATATAGGGTTCACCTTCTTCAATAACCAGCACTTTCTCACAAGCATTTAAAAAGGTTTTAATTATTTTTTCAGGCATGGGGTAAGAAAAGCCCACGCGCAGCAATTTGATCTTATCCGCAATATCGAGCTCATTGATGGCGTCTGAGGCGTAGTTGTAGCTGACGCCGTTGCAAATGATGCCCCAGTTGCCGTCACCTTCGATCAAATTGTACGGTGAGGCTTCCGTGAGTTCTTTGGCCTTTTCGATGTTTTCCAGGAGTTTGACATGCAGCTTCCTGGAAACAGCCGGCACCGTGACCAGATTGAAGGGGTCTTTGACAAAATCGCCTTTTGTCTGCGGTGCTTTAATGTCTCCTAAAGTGACAATGGCGGAGGAGTGATTGATACGGGTGGTGGTGCGAAACAAAACCGGTTCCTGCAGTTTTTCAGATATGTCAAAAGCATAGGCCATCATCTCTTTGGCTTCTTCCACGCTGGAGGGTTCCACTAGCGGCAGACCAGACAATTTGGCATAAAAGCGATTGTCCTGCTCATTTTGACTGGAAAACATGTAGGGATCATCGGCAGTCAGCACGACCATGCCGCCCTTAACCCCTACATAGGCCAGCGTCATCAAGGCGTCTGCGGCGACATTAACGCCTACATGCTTCATGACACACATGCTGCGCACGCCGGAGTTTGCCGCGGCGGCCGCCACTTCCATGGCCACCTTTTCATTGGTACTGTATTCAAAGTACAGATCACTTTCATGGGACATCTGGAAAAAATTCAAAGAAATTTCAGAAGAGGGGGTGCCCGGATAGGTACTGGCAACCGCAACGCCGGCTTCGATCGCGCCTCTGGCAATGGCTTCATTGCCCAGCAGCAGCATTTTTTGACCTGGATTTTCGGTAAGTAATTTGTGCATGGCAACATCCTTTATGAATTTATTTGAATTTGAAAGCCCCTATTGGCGCGTTCAATTCAGTTAATTTTTTAGCTACATTTTAAATTTGTGTCAATTAATTGAGCCAATTTCCTTTTTGCGTTGAATCCTGGTATTAGCTACATTAAAGCTACATTGTAGTTTCTGTCAAGCTAAATTATTGAAAGTGTTACAGGGCTCAGGTGAAATGAGTGTGGATGATGAAACGCGTCAGGTTGGGCCAGGGGATGCCACCTGGATTCCAACCGGATCTTCGTATCGTTTGTTAAATATCGGGGAGGGGAACCTGGTTATCCTGGTTGTCGCTTCATACAACTGGTAAAAAGGCGGGCTAGCACCAGCCTGCTCCTGGCTTCTGGCGACTGGTCTCTGGCTCAAAAGAATAGCCAGTTGCAAGAAGCGAGCAGCCAGCAGCAAGCCCCGCTATTTGACGGGGCCTTTACGGGTATAAATCGTTTTATACTTTTCCGGCATGCTGGCCATGCACACGGCGCAGCCAGGCTCGTCATTGGGATGAAAAGGCTCTAAGTGAACCTCCAGGCCGGTTTCCCGGTAGGTATCAACCACTTCGGACAGACGGGGCTCATCATAAGTGGCCTGTTTTTCCCACCCCTGTGAGGCCAGTTTCTCTGTCCGTGTTACCCGTATCACGCCCCTTTGTATTCTGGCCTCTTACGGCCAACGGTTGAGAGGCCCTCTAAGGCATCAGCAGTGCTGAAGATGTCATTCAGGCGCCCGAGTTCAACTTCCACTGCTTCGGCGATTGGCTTTCCGACTTGCGCATCGATAACTTCATTGGCAATTTTAAGAGCCAGTGGTGCTTTATACCCCATTATCTTAGCAGTTTTGGCCGCGATTCCATCCGGCACGCCTTCGGGCGGTTGTCCGGTTAAAAGGCGCTCAACATTTACGCTACTGCCCAGTTGCGCCAGGGTTTCAAATTTTTCGGGGATTTCGCGTTGCTGATATTTGTCCGGTTTTGCTCCGGATGCCAAATCTTTTATGGCAGAAGCCACGTCGGCCGGCGCCACCAGACGCGTAATAATGCCAAGGTCGTGCGCATCTGCAGCACTGATGGGGGCGCCGGTGAAGACATAATATTTAGCGAGCTCCGGTCCGACAAATCGTGCCATGCGTAGCATTCCGCCCAGTCCGGGAAAAATGCCAATAGAAGTTTCCGGAAAACCCATAGACCCGGCCGGTGTGGCGATGATGGCCTGGCAGGCCAGAGCAAGCTCACTGCCGCCGCCCAAGCTCAGACCGTCGAGCAGGGCAATGGTCAGTTTGTCCGAGTTTTCGATATCCAGCAGCAATTCGTGACCCTTGCGGGTGAATTCTGCGATATCTGTAATTTTATCCGCTCTGATCTTGTCTACAAAATATTTAATATCCGCTCCGGCGACAAAGGCCTTGCCGGCGCCCTGAAACACAATGACCTTGGCATCGGTGTTTGCCTCAGCTTCTTCAAACCGCTGTCTGAGTTGTGCCACCACCGTTTCGTTTAAGGCATTCATGGCTTCGGGACGGTTAATGGTGATATATGCGACATCACCTTTGACGTCGAGGTCAACAAAATTAAACGCAAACGGCTCACCGCTTTGATACTGTTGCTGCAAAACCTGAGGCATTTTAAAATCAGGGTATCTTTGGGTTATGGCTTCTACTGCTTTGTAGGTTTTTTCAATGCCGATTCTGTTCATGATTTCAAAAGGACCCATCAGCCAGCGCAGACCGATTTTAGCGCCCCGATCGGTATCTTCGATCGTTGCTACGCCCTCATCCACCAGCGCTGCGGCCACCCCGAGACATACTCCGTAGAAGCGATCTTTAACTGCTTCGAGTTTGGATTCGTCAACATCGCCGCTTAAATCCCAATTTTCATTTTTATCCTTCTGTGCTTTTAAACCTTCGGCGGTGGCATAAAACGGTCCCAGCTCATTTCCCAAGGTGGTTGAGGCATGCACCGCGATGGGGATGCCGGTGACATTCATGAGCTCAAAAGGCCCCATACCGATTTTAAATGCTTGTTTGGCGGCTTCTTCGATGGTGGCAATATTGGCCATATCTTCTTCCAGCATGCGGGCAGCCTCGTTTAAAAACGGCACAAAAAAGCGATTGACGGCAAAACCGGGCGCATCTTTAACTACGATGGCGGTTTTACCATGCAGCTTGGCTGCCAGAAGCGATTTTTCGACTGTTTCGGCGCTGGTTTTTTCATGGGGGATGATTTCCAGCAGGCGATTTTTTGCCGGATGGTAGAAATAATGCAACCCGATAAACCGATCCGGCCGACTGGTTTTACTGGCAAATTCGTGAACGTAAAAGCTAGAGGTGTTGGTGGCCAGTATGGTTTTATCGGAGCAGATCCGATCCAGTTTCTCAAAAAGGTCGAATTTAACCTGCTTGTCCTCAAAAACAGCCTCTATGACCAGGTCGGCGTCGGCCACCATTTCAAAATCGCATGTGCCGATAATGCGCGAGAGAACATCGTGAAGCTGCTCTGAATTGAGAATCTTGCGCTCGACGGCCTCTTTCAACAATTGGCGGATGGTATTAATGCCGCGTTCGACAAAGTCTTCACTTGTATCCACCATAATGACGTTGATGCCTTCTTGGGCAATTTTTTGCGCGATTCCGCTGCCCATATTGCCTGCACCGATAACTGCGATTTTATTTATCTGTGACATAAGGTCTCCTTTTCTGGCTTCTGGTCGATAGCATACAAAATGAACAACGGGGTTTAAGAAAATGATAAATTAGCGAGTCGTTAGTTACCAGGGACAATTTGCCAGCTGCAAGAAGCCAGGGGCCAGCAGCATTGTTACTTGTTCTTCCAAACCGGTTTGCGTTTTTCTTCGAAACTCTTGATGCCTTCAAGGACATCTTCAGTTTTCATCAACGTATTCAGGAACAGGTCGCTGACACTGTCGATCGCTTGAGAGAAGGGCAGACCCAGGTGTTTTTTGACCGCCTGCTTATTCAATCGAATAATGAGCGGGCTGTTGTATTGAATTTCCTTAACAAGTTTGTCGGTGGTCTCCGCCAGCTGATCGTCGGCAACAGCATAGCAAACCATTCCCATTTGCTGAGCTTCCGCAGCGCTGTAACGCTTTCCGGTTGTGCAGATTTCAATTGCTTTCGCAGGGCCTACCAGATGGGGCAGCCGTATAGCGGCATAGGGCGGTAAAAATGCAAGCTTGATTTCCGGCTGACCAAAGATAGCGCTGTCGCCCGCCACAATGATGTCACATGCAATGGCCAACTCCATACCACCGCCCAGACATGCGCCGTGCACCGCTGCAATGACGGGGACATCGAGCTGATCAATCAATTCGAAAATGCGGTTAAAAGTCGCAATCATTTGATCGGCACTTTCCGGCTTGTGATCGGCGACCTCAACACCGGCGCAAAAACTGGCTCCTGCGCCGCTAAACACAAGGCATTTGAGCTCTTTGTCGGACACGAGATCTTCCAGTTCGGCAATCATTTCATTCATCATGGTAATGTCTAAAACATTGTGCTTGGGCCGATCGAGCGTCATCCGCGCGACCCCGTCTGCTTTTTCGACTTTCAAATACTGATATTCGCTCATGGTTTTAATCCTCGAAGTGATGTTTACCACAGAGATCACGGAGCCCACAGAGTTATAAAAAAATTTTGAAATGAGAATCTTTTCTCTGTGTTCTCTGTGCACTCTGTGGTTAATTTAAATTATGCTTTAACAAAGACATAGTTCAACTGCCCATTGGGTAGCTCATTTACGACCGCTTGCATTTCCATTCCTACCTGGATGTCATCGTCCGCCAGGTCACCGGCGATTCTGCCAAATACCTTATAATCACCGTAATCCAACAGGGCGATACAGTAGGGAACATCTTCCTCAAAGCCGATAGGCGCATATTGCAGTTTGCTGTAGCTTACCAGTTTGCCTTTGCCACTTACCTCAAACCATTCCATGTTGCTGGCCAGACACTGATGGCAATCCACCCGTGGCGGGAAGAAATGCAATCCGCAATCCTTGCAACGGGTTCCCATGACCTTGTTGTCTTTAAGGTAGTCGATAAAATCATTGGTTTTGGTAATGGAAGTAAAGCTGACCGTACCAAAATGTTTGAACCGATCATCTACATCTTTCTTTTTGCTCATCTTTAGCCTCTCTTATTAGGATAAAAACCTCTTGCAAAGACGCAAAGCATAACATAAACTGATTGTTGAGAATAATTACCATTTGCGTGCTTGGCGGCTTTGCGGGGTGTCTTCACAACTTCTCTTAACGTCCAAGTATCGTCACATTGCCATACAAACCCACGCCGCCGATGTTATGCACCAGGCCAATTTTCGGATCTTTGACCTGAATATCGCCGGCTTCGTCTCTAAGCTGCAAGACGATGGTGCGGATCTGGGATCCGCCGGTAGCGCCTATGGGGTGGCCTTTTGATAAAAGGCCGCCGTCAACATTGACCGGGATGCTGCCATCCTTATAGGTCTCTTTGGCTCTGATCAATTCTTTGCCTTCACCCGGTTGCGCAAAACCCAAATTTTCATAGGCCATCATTTCTGCAATGGTAAAACAATCATGGACCTCGGCAACATCGATATCTTTAGGGCCCACTCCGGCCATTTCATATGCTTGCTGGGCTGCTTGCTCGGCAACACTTAGCCCGGTAAACAGATCTCTACCCGCTAAATTAACGGTTGTCGTTGCAGCGCCGACGCCCAAAATCCAGACCGGCTTTTTTGAAAACGCTTTGGCCTTTTCTTCACTTGCAACGATTAAGCAGGAGCTGCCGTCGGCATTGGCACAGCAATCTCCTACACGTAGCGGGCTGGCCACCGGTCCGGCCATGCGATTTTCCGGATCTTTAAACATTTCAAATTCAACCGGCTTGCGATAAACCGCGCGATCATTTAACTGACCATAAGTTGCCGCTTTAACCCGGATCAAGGCCAAATCGTCTAAAGTAGTGCCGTATTTAGCCATATGGGCATTGGCATACATGGCATAGTATGCCGGCATCATTGTGCCAAAGGGGCTTTCCCACTGGATATCAGCACCCCTGCCCATACGCTCTTGGGATTCGGAAGAGGAGATTTCTGACATCTTCTGAAAACCGATTACCGCTACGACATCATGCAGGCCGGACTTGACCAGCGAATAGGCGAGTTTCAATCCGGTACTGCTCGATGAGCACAAGGTTTCGACATAAAAGGTCGGTTGCGGATTCAAGCCCAAATATTCCGCAAATACACCAGCCGGTGAGCGCTGTTTGTCGTATTCAGGAGCTGAGCAGATAATGGAAGCATCGATATCCGTGGTGCTCATCTGCGCATCCTGCATGGCCTCCTTAAATCCCTCAAATACCAGCTCTCGAATCGATCCCGGGTAACTTCTAACAAATGTACTTTGTCCAACTCCGACAATCGCTACTTTTCCCATTTTTTCTCTCTTTCTTTGTTCTAATATATTTAGATATACAGTTTTCAATTTCTGAGTGAGATTTTTTTTCGTTGGGCAAGGCCGCACAAGGGTTTCCGCCAAGGCGTACTTGAAGTACGTTGCAGGCGCGAAATCCGCGGAGAACGCCGGCCAGCGGAAAAAGGGCCGCTCAGAAATTGAAAACTAGATGTATTGACCACCGTCGACTTTGATCACCTCTCCGGTAACATGCTTGGCCCTGTCAGATGCCAAAAAACTCACCAGATAAGCCAGGTCTTCGGGCTGTCCGACCTGTTTCAGGGCACTTTCAGCCATGGCCATATCGATAATCTTATCTCTGGCCTCAGATTCCTTAAGCATCGCGGTTTCGATCAGACCGGGGGCCACGGCATTAACCGTAACGCCAAAGGCGCCCAGTTCCTTTGCCAGTGCTTTGGTGAAGCCAATAATACCGGCCTTGGATGCCGAATAATTGGTCTGGCCGAATTTTCCCCGCAAACCGTTAATGGAGGTCACATTGATGATCCTGCCATATTTTTGTTCCTTGAGAAGCGGCGCCACCTGACGGGTGAAGTTAAAATAGCCTTTTAGATTGACTTCCAGGACCCGATCCCATTGTTCTTCTGACATTTTCCACGATACGCCATCCCAATTCATGCCGGCATTGTTGACCAGAATTTGCAGACTGCCGAAAGCCTCAACAGCGGCCTTGACCACTTTTTCAGCATCGGCAAACGAAGAGATATCACACTGCACCGCCAAGGCCTTACGTCCCATAGCCTGAATCTCTTCTGCATATTTGATGGCTTCGGCTTCATGTTTACGGTAAGTTAAACAAACATTTGCACCCTCGTTGGCTAGCTCGAGTGAGGCGGCGGCACCAATTCCTTGTGATCCTCCGGTCACGAGCGCATTTTTCCCTTCCAGTAGCATAGAATCCTCCTCGTTTCTTAAACAACAGCCGTTTCAAATGTTAAAGACAGAGACAGCCATATTTTTAAAGGTTTTATCATTTTAGGTTTCGTAAAATTTGAAATCCTTTTTTTAAATTTTTGAAATGCTTCGCTTATCTGATGATATGACAGAATATCGACGCTACATTAAAGCTGGTCCTGGTTTAAGTCAATAAAAATTCTTGACATGGATATAGTTACATTGTAGCTAAAAAGTAGTTTCAAATTTTGGTGCTAAAAGCAAGTAAATTCTAAAAATAAAGAGGATAATATGGCAGCCATACCTGAAAAGATTCAAACCTGGCAGATGATTCAACCCACCACTTTTGACAAGGAAACCAAGCAGGTCACACCGGGTAAACTGGAAAAAGTAGAGCATCCGGTTCCTGATTTAAAGCCCGGTGAAGCGTTAGTTGAGGTTGCAGGCTGTGGCATCTGCCACACCGATTTGGGATATTTTTATGACGGTGTGCCCACGGTTTCAAAGCCACCGTTGACATTGGGGCATGAAATTTCCGGCACGGTTGTAACCGGAGATGAGGAATGGATTGGCAAAGAAGTAATTATTCCTGCCGTGATGCCCTGCCGCAAATGCATCCTTTGCAAAACCGGCCGCGGGAATCGGTGTCTTAATCAAAAAATGCCGGGTAACAGCTTGGGTGTATACGGCGGATTTGCAAGTCACATTCCGGTACCAAGTATCGATTTATGCGAAATCAAAAACCGGGGCGAGATCCCTTTGGCACACCTGGCGGTTTTAGCGGATGCGGCCACAACACCCTATCAGGCGGCTAAAAGAGCGAACCTACAGCCGGGGGATAAAGTTGTGGTAATCGGTATTGGCGGTGGTGTCGGGCAGTACATGGGACAAATTGCCAAAGGCCTGGGAGCCAGCACTGTTATTGGGATTGACATCGCCCAGGCAAAGCTGGACCGGGCACTCAATTTTGGCGCCGATTTTGTCATCAACGCCAGCGACAAGGATGCCCGGGCGGTTTCCGGTGAATTTAAAAAGATATGCAAGGAAAATGACTTTCCGGGTTTTGGTTGGAAGGTTTTTGAAGTTTCCGGCGCTAAGCCCGGCCAGGAAATTGGGCTGACGCTGTTAAGCTTTATTGGCAAACTGATTATCATTGGATTCGGACTTGGCAAGCTGGAGTATATGATCAGTCGGCTGATGGCTTTTGACGCAGAGATTATCGGGACCTGGGGCTGTTTGCCCGAATACTATCCGATTGTTTTAAACATGGTCACCTCGGGTAAAATCAACATCGATGCGTTCGTTCAGACCCGTCCCATGAGCACCATTGTGGAATCTTTTGAGGAGGCACATAAAGAACCGCCGGACAGACGCATTGTGCTGACTCCTGATTTTTAGCGGATAAAATAGGTCTTCAAATGTAAATTAGACGCTTTATTAATAAATTGAGGAGGTAGCAATTATGGCTTTAGACTGGATGCCACGTGACAATGAATTAAAGGACCATGCGCTGCACAGCGAGGTGCATTGGGGAAAAGATGAAGACGCACCCTGCGTGGTTTATGAGAAAAGACCGTTGACCGATCCCAAGGGAAATGTACAGGAAGGTCTCTATGTTGCCTGGATTCGCCTGAACAACCCCCGGCAATACAACTCCTATACCACCGAAATGGTCAAAGGCGTGATTGCCGGATTTGAAAATTCGTCCCTCGATCGCAGTGTTGTGGCTGTTGTTTTCACCGCAACCGGGCCGTATGCATTTTGTACCGGCGGCAATACCAAAGAGTACAGTGAATATTACAGCCGGCGGCCGGATGAATACGGCCAGTATATGGAGCTGTTCAACCACATGGTGGATTCCATCCTGGCCTGTAAAAAGCCGGTCATTTGCCGGGTCAACGGCATGCGGGTGGCGGGCGGTCAGGAAATCGGTATGGCATGCGATCTGACGATTACTTCGGACCTCGCTATTTTCGGCCAGGCGGGTCCACGCCACGGCTCGGCTCCGGATGGGGGATCGTCGGACTTTTTGCCCTGGATGCTCAGTAATGAAGATGCCATGTGGAACTGCGTTTCCTGCGAGATGTGGTCCGCCTATAAGATGAAAGCCAAAAACCTGATCAGCAAAGTCGTGCCGGTTTTGAAAATTGATGGCAAATGGGTCCGCAACCCCATGATCGTCACCGACAAATATGTCGAAGACGGAGAGATTGTTTACGGTGAATTTAAAACCGGTGAGGCCGCCAAGGAAGCCCGTGCTCTGGTAAAACAACACCAGCCCAATGCAGACTTCGAGCTCCTGGACAAAGAAGTCGACAAAATCGTCTGGACTTTCGCCAATCTGTTCCCCGGTTGCTTGATCAAATCGATTGACGGTATTCGTCAGAAAAAGAAATATTTCTGGGATATCACCAAAAACGCAAATCGTCACTGGCTGGCCGCCAACATGTCCGGTGAGGCCTTCCTGGGCTTTGGTGCTTTCAACACCAAAAAAATTACCGGCCAGGATGTGGTGGACTTTATTAAATTTCGTCAAAACGTTGCCGACGCAAAACTCTGGGATATGGATATGTTCGCGGAGGTTATGGGCGAGCCACAGGAAAAATAATTCACCTGAATTTGCATAAGAGTTCATGCAGAATGGCAGGCTTAAAACCTTATGGTATTTGCCTGCCATTTTTCTTTTTGCATCCTTGCAATATTAAAGGTGAAAGTGGTGCAATCTTCTTGACGTCACCTTGGGGTCATTGTTATTGGATCTTATCCACAGTCTAAATTAGCTCTAATCTAACCCTGGTACGGACTTATCAGCATATGACCTCACCTGTACCGATTGAATCTGTATTGACGACACCGCATGGTGATGTGCGCATCCGTTCGTTTTGTCGATCGGCAGAGATAAAGCGATACGGATTTGATACACAGTTTGGTGTTAGCGATGACTATACATCACTGTATACCCAGCGGGAAAGTTTGGAGGAAATTGCCGATCAGGACACTGCTAATGTGGTCATTGCGCTTGACAAGAAAAATACGATCATCGGTTTTGGCGTTTTGGCCGATCCCAACCCACAAGAGCGCTGGACACAATTGGGGCCGGGACTCATGATGGAGGTGAAAGCAGTTGAAGTCAGTCGATCCTGGCGCTCGGCCGGAATTGCACCCCGGATGCTAGAATTGTTACTGAAGCATCCCCGGGTCGAAGAAATGATCGTATATCTGGTAGGGTATTCATGGACCTGGGATTTAAAGGGGACCGGCAAAAGCGCAGAGGAATACAGCCAAGCGCTTATTCAACTCTTTGCGGCTTCTGGCTTCGAGCAATATGAGACCAATGAGCCGAACGTATGTTTGAAACCGGAAAACTTTCTGATGGGCCGAATCGGCAGCAATGTTTCCCCGCAGGCCGTCGACCGCTTCAAATGGCTGCGGTATGATTTGAATTTGTGGAGTTGGTCGGTCGGTTAAAATTCGCAAAAAAAGCAATGAGAAATTGTTAAGCTTTTAATATTTAGGACATCAGCAGGCTCCATAAGTCAGCAAAGTAGATAAAAATAAAGAGGTAAACAAATGGTTGAAGATCGAATGGTCTGGTTAAACGGCGATTTTATCCCCTGGGAAAAGGCCACCGTCCATATCATGAGTCACAGTTTTGGTCGGGGGTCGGCCATTTTTGAGGTCATCAGCTTTTACCGCACTGCACGCGGTCCGGCTGTCTTTAGACTCGAAGCGCATATTGATCGTCTTTATCGGTCGGCTGAGCTGCTGGACATGGCGCTGTCGCACTCAAAAGAAGCACTGTGTGATGCCGTTGCTGGCACCGTAAAACGCAACGACCTCAAACAGGGGTTTGTCAAAGTCATCTGCTTTTTTCCGGAAATTTCATTTGAGATTATTCCACCCAACAGCCAATTGAGTGTTTCGGTGTTTGCGCTCGATCCGGAAAAGGATTTGGGAGCCCAGGGCGACCCCTTCACAAAAGGAACAACCGCGTATGTGAGCAAGTGGCGTAAACTGGATTCCAGAACTGTTCCGATTGAAGCCAAGGCGGCTGCCAATTATTTAAACGGCATGGTCGCTCGTTTGGAAGCCCAAAAAAAGGGCTTTGAGCATGCCATTATGCTGGATACGCAAGGGTTTATTGCCGAAGGTGGCACTGAATCAGCGTTTCTGGTCAAAGACGGTTGCCTGTTGACGCCGGGGACCGGGTCGGTACTTAAAAGTATCACGCGCATGTCAATCCTCGAAGCGGCTCAAGAAGCGGGTATCAAATGCACGGAGAAGCAATTAAAACCCGAGCTGCTAAATGAAGCGCAGGAGGTTTTTTTGTCCAGCACGCCTTTCAAGGTCCTGCCGGTCACTCAGATTAATGATCGTAAACTACCAAATGTGCCCGGACCGGTGACTTGCAAAATCGCCGAGCTCCTCAACACGATCTCTGCGGGTAATGATGATCGTTTTGCCAACTGGTTGTATTTTATTGATTAAAGAGATTTCGTTTATCATCCAACCATGCACACAGAAATCAAGAAAATCCTCGCAGGTGACCAGTTGGCGGGTGCCAGGTTGATTCGGCAGCTGGAAGAGGGTGAACCCGACGGTTTGGCCGGGCTCAAAGCCCTGTTTTCCAAGACCGGCAAGGCCTATATTATCGGCATCACCGGTCCGCCGGGAGCCGGCAAATCGACGCTGGTAAGTCAAATGATCACAGAATTCCGCCAACAGGACCTGAAGGTGGGGGTAGTGGCGGTTGACCCATCAAGCGCATTGACTGGCGGAGCGTTTTTAGGGGACCGCCTTAGAATGCGGCAGCATACCGAAGATGCCGGTGTGTTCATCCGATCGATGGCCACGCGCGGTCATATGGGCGGGTTGAGCACCACAACCCGCGAAGTCGCTCTGGTGTTGGATGCCATGGGCTATGACGTCGTGATTGTTGAAACCGTCGGCGTTGGCCAGGATGAGGTCGAAATAATCGAATTTGCGCACACCACCATTGTGGTCAGCTTGCCGGGGACAGGCGATGAGATTCAATCCTTGAAAGCCGGCTTGCTGGAAATCGGTGATATCTTTGTTGTTAATAAGGGGGACCGGCCGGGTGCGGATGACGAAGTGGCCCGGCTGCAGGGCATGCTGGCGATGGGCAAAAAGCAAGCGGGTAATTGGATTGCGCCGGTTATTAAAACAACAGCGGTCAAAGCCCAAGGACTTTCAGAGGTGGTTGATGCCTGCTGGCGTCACCATCAGTTTCTGCTGGATGAGGGCCTGTTTCGCAAACACACTGATCAGCAGACTGTTCGCTTGTTTCAGCGATTGGTGATGGATCTGGCGGCCGATAAAATTTTTAGAGACAATAAAGACACCCCTATCTATCAGTCGCTGCTCGAAGATTTAAAAAATCGCAGAATCGATCCGGTGACAGCAGCTGAAAAGCTCCTTAAAAATGTTTATATAAAAGTTTAAGATATATCTATAAGTTATTGATTTCTTGTACGATTAACTTGCTAAACTTTTCAATTGCCTGGCTTTTTGTGATCATCAGGGTGTCATAGTCTTTGGCGGGTAAAGGCTCCCGGATAATTGTCCTTTTTATGCGCAGTGTTGCTTGTTTTTGCGGTTCGATGACCTTCCAAAACACCTCCAAAAGAACGTCTCTTTCATCTAAACGACCTTCAAAATGCCGGATATCCATCATGATCTGATAGCGGGGTTTAAAGTTGACATCCCAGGGATAGACAGCCACCTGCTCGATGGACAGCATCTGAGAGATATTTTCCGCTACGACCCTGGCAACGTCTTCATCCAGGCGACCCGCCCAGCGATGAAACTCATCAATTTGCAGTTTATGGGGGCCCGTGCGGATTACAATCTGGGGGCGATCCAACACTTCAGGTAGCACCACCGGACCGATTCCAATGGAAAGCGATGAGGCGGCCGCGATGCTGTTGGCAGCTGTTTGAGAGGAGCTCATCGAATTTAACGTATAGAATTCTGACTTGGGCGTACTGCCGCACCCGATGATCAATAGAGCAGCCAACGGAATCAACCATAGGGTTTTGTAAAAACATCCTGTGCGCATCATGGTGCATTTCCTTTCCCGAAAATCAGAGCATCCGGGTGGCGTTCCAGATAATCAAGCAGAATCCGCAGGGAACGAGCGGCTTCTCCCAGCTCTCTGAGTGCCTGTCTCAACTCGTGCTGCATAGGTGAATCTTTGCCCAGTGTGCCCTCAACAGATACCAATGTCTGCTGCGCCTGATCGAGGGTCGCCGATACGGATGGGGCAATATTTGTATTTAAATTTTTAGTGAGCTCGCGGGTCTCTTGCAGGGTTTGATCCAAGGCCCGAATAGCCTCCATCAACTCTTTAGAAGACGTTATTTTATTCACATTATCAAGTGTCTGCCCCAGGTCTTTGCCTATTTTCTCGATGGGTATTGTTTCGATTCTATTCAAAAGGCTGCTGACCCGTGCGGTCATGAGCTGCAGGGGCGCGGGAATGGTGGGCAATTCCGGAAATTGACCTTCATATATCACCTGTGCCTCGGGAGCATCAGGATGAAAATCTATATCGATGTACAATTGACCGGTCAGCAAACTACCGGTTTTCAATTGGGCCCTCATACCTTTGGCGACGAGCGAATTGAGTTCGGATTTTTCATCCATCCGGGCTTCACCGAAGGTTTCCCAGCGCTCGGGTTCGGTCTCAATCAGCACAGTAATTTTTGGGGAAAGCTTTTCGAGGTCCCATTCCGGTTTGATATCTACAACTTGCCCGATTCTGATGCCCCTGAATTCTACCGGTGCACCTATGGTCAAACCTCGGATCGACCCGTCAAAGTGCAAGATAAAATGCTGTTTTTCTGTATAGGTTCTCTCAAAAATGCTATCCCGGGTTTCATACAATCTGAAAATCTGGCTGTCTTTGGGCGGCCCGCCGGTTTCAAGGCTGGTGGGGGTGTCAAAGGCAATGCCGCCCATCATGATCGACACGATCGATTGGGTGTTGAGCTTGAAGCCGCCGGCATCAAACTTTAAATCAAAACCGCTGGCATTCCAGAAACGGGTGTTGGTGCGCACCAACTTGTCATGCGGCGCATTGATAAAGACTTTAATCGTCAAAGAGCGCCCGTCTTTGGCCAAATCATATCCAATCACCTGACCGACCTGGATCTGGCGGTAATATACCGGCGAGCCGTTATCCAAAGAGCCCAGGCTGTTTGCGCGCAGTAAAAATTCCCGGCCGGGTACGCCGGTGGTCACAATGGGAGGGATCTCAAGTCCCTTAAATCGTCTGGCTGGCTGGCCCTCTTTATTACCCGGGTCCATTTCGATGTAGGCACCTGAAAAAAGAGTTCCCAGGCCCGAGACCCCACTGGCGGTCACCCGGGGCCGCACCACCCAGAAACGGGTGTTTTCCGTCAAAAAAGGTCCGGCCTCTTTGACCAGTTCAGCCTTGACGATCACCCGGGTCAAATCGGCGTTGAAGCGGATGGTTTCCACCTGTCCAATTTTTACATCTTTATACTTGACCAGGGTTTTACCGGCTTCCAGTCCTTCAGCGGATTCAAAGGTGATGGCCACCATCGGTCCTTTTTCTGACAATCCTTTGTATGCCAGCCAGCCACCGATCAGAACGGCGACAATCGGGATCAGCCAGACAATTGAAATTTGTTTTTTGGTTTGAACCTGCGCTGGCGGTAAATCCTCCAAATCCGGTTCAAGGTTGATTTCAGCGTTCATTATTTGGCTCCTGTGTGTCCCAGATCAGTCTGGGGTCAAAGCTCATGGCCGCAAACATGGTGATAATCACCACACCGGCAAAGAAAACAGCACCGGGGCCGGCCTCGATGGTTGCCAAAGAACCCAGTTTGACCAGGGCGACTAAAATGGTGACCACGTAGATATCAACCATCGACCAGCGACCAACCGCTTCGGTTATGCGGTAAAGCCGTGTGCGGTCTTTGGGTCGCCACTGGGATTTGCGTTGGACTGAAATTAATAAGAAGGTCAGCAAAAATAGCTTTAGCAGCGGGACAAAAACACTGGCCACAAAAATAACCAGCGCAATGGGCCAGCTGCCGGATTGGACAAAATAAATGACACCGCTCATGATGGTATCCGACTGTGCTTTGCCAAATGAAATCACTTTGGTAATCGGCAGCACATTGGCCGGTATGTAAAAAATGAAAGCAGCAATGATCAGCGCCCAGGTGCGGCCAATGCTGTTGGGCTTGCGAGAGTGAAGGCGTGAACCACAACGTGGGCAAATTGTAGAGAGGCCCTCAAGCTCTGGCAAATCTTTGCATAGCAAATGACATTTATCACAGCTGATCAGTGAAGCCGTCTTAGCAGTAAGCGGTGGTCTGTTCATTGGCCTTAGTCCAATTTTTTCCATACCATATGTGAATCTAGCGCTGCTGCTGACGCCGCAAGTATAAAAATAAGAATCATAAACGCATATAAGGCAATGCCGGGGATAATATTGGCCATCTTAATGAGCTTGACGGCGGCTACCAATATGCCGATCATAAAAACTTCCATCATGCCCCAGGGCCGAAAACTGCGCACCGTGCGAAAGAGCAGGGCCAGTTTCCAGGGCTGCCGGCCCATTTTCAATGGGACCATGATAAACAGCATACCTGAAAGCTCAAGCAAAGGGATCACAATGGTCGTCAACAGCACTACACCGGCCACGATCCACATGCCTTGCCGGTAGAGCTCAACAACCCCGGTAATCAGATTGGTTTGCTGGATCTGGGCTTCCAACCTAAAAGTCAGAAACGGATACGCATTGGCGATAATAAAAAGAATCAGTCCGGCCACTGTCAAGGCGAGTACGCGGTCCATACTGTTTTGTTTATGCCGGTACAGCACAGCCCCGCAGCGGATACATCTGGCTGTTCCGCCCGGGGGACAACGCTGGGGTTTATGCAGCAAATCACATTCATGGCAAGCAATAATAGATTTCATAGCCGTATGCAATGGAAACGATCAGTGTGTTATTCAATTGCCCGGCAAGGGGCGATCTTCATCAGATGGGAGTGCAGCCTTGGATTATGTGGTATCTATAGCATATAATTATAAATTTATCGACCGCTTTGCCTATTAATTGCTGGGCTTTTGAGGTCGGATATAGAAAACAAATGCAGCGGTCGGTGAAATATAAATGACATCATGTGCGCTTTCAACGAAAAAATGTCCTTGACAGGATTTTTACCGAAATGTCAAAAAGTTCTATTGCTACCTGTTTGACATTTTGGAAGAAGGCCAAAAAACCTGAGAAATGAAGCCGGATCTCGACCCGATAAGCGCGCGCGATATTTTTGTTGGAACCATGGACCACATTATTACACGGTGGTTGTTAACGGATAGGTCTTATTGCCTGTTTGATAATTTGGACCATACCTTCAATTTGCTTGTTGCCGCTTTTAAAGCACAGCAATCCAATTCAGCCGAATGTTTAAACTATAAAAGGCGGATGTGAAATAGCGGAAACATTGTTGGAATGGGATTATTCTGAATTATTGTGTGAAGAACGCAATGAATGTAGCTGCATCTATCCGGACAATGCGATCAGCATACCGCTTGACAAGGTAACCTTCTATAGTAAAATCGAACTGCAGGTTTAATTAACGCCAGCCATTTTAAAATTTGTTCGGCCGGAATAGAGGAGGGTAGGATGAAAGTAAACAAAGTCGACCATATCTGCATTGCGGTCAAAAACCTTGATGAGGCCAGAAAGGTCTGGGAGCCGGTGTTGGGAAAAGACAAGCCCGACGATGAATACATAGATGAGCCTGAGAAAATTAAGGTGGCCCGCTACTGGGTCGGTGAAGTCGGCTTTGAACTGATGGAATCGACCACTCCGGATGGCGATGTCGCTAAATTCATCGAAAAACGGGGTGAGGGCGTGATGCTGATCGCTTTTAATGTCGATAATACCCGCGATTCCATGGCAGAATTAAAGGAAAAAGATTATCCTTTTATCGGCGGCGCACGACCATTCAGAGATTGTGAGTTTGCTTTCATTCATCCCAAGAAAATGAATGGGGTTTTGCTTGAACTGATAGATTATAAGTGGAAAGAATTCGAATAGAGACCTTTGAAAAACATCCCCTTTTGCCCAATTTCTTTGTCAGACGCAGATTTTAATCCTCGACATACCCAAAAGTATGCCTCAAATTAAAATCTTCGTCTTTCTCGAAATTGAACAAAATTGAAAATTTTTCAAAAGTCTCAATCAATCTTTATTAGCGTAAACTGAAATTTCATTTCTAACGATAATTACAGCCTTAATGGAAGTTTAGGTGCAAGGTATAACCAGCTGAGAATAATAATAAAAATCTACTAAAGGCATCCAATAAGTTAATCTCTAAATTATGAGGTTGGAGAGATGAGCATTTCGAAGAAAATTGAAGATATCATATCAAGGGCGTCTTTCATCCGGAAGATGTTTGAAGAAGGAGCGCAACTCAAGGCTCAATACGGATCCGATAAAGTCTATGATTTTAGCCTGGGAAATCCGAATTTGCCACCGCCCGAAAAATTTAATGAATTGCTCAGGGATACGGTGGACTCCTGCGGGCTGGGGGATCATTGCTATATGCCCAATACCGGTTATCCGATGGTGTGCGGCTCTGTAGCCGATTATTTGGCTGAAGAACAGCAAGCCCCAGTTACCGACTTTGAAGTCATGATGACGTGCGGCGCCTCGGGTGCTCTCAACGTGGCTTTGAAAACGATACTTGATCCGGGTGACGAAGTTCTTACACCGGCGCCCTGTTTTGTTGAATATAAATTTTATGCCGACAATCATGGCGGGGTCTTAAAAACGGTTCAGTCCAAACCCGATTTTCAACTCGATTTAGATGCCATGTCCGACGCCATTACCGCAAAAACCAAAGCCGTATTGATCAACTCGCCCAACAACCCGACCGGGCAGGTTTACCCTGAAGAAGATCTGGTGGCACTGGGTGCCTTATTGGAAAAGAAGAGCAAAGATTACAAACGCACGATCTACCTGGTCTCAGACGAACCCTATCGTAAAATCGTTTACGACAATGTTAAAGTGCCGAGCATATTTACCAGCTATAAAGAAAGCATTATCGGCACCTCCTATTCGAAGGATATTTCAATTCCCGGTGAGCGCATCGGATTTATTGCTATTAACCCCGCGGCCACCTATAAAAACGATCTGGTCGCCGGTATGACGGTTGCCAATCGCATTTTGGGCTTTGTCAATGCACCGGCGCTGATGCAGCGCGTGGTAGCCTGCATGCAGGGGATGAGTGTGGAGATAACTGAATATGCACGTAAACGGGAAATGCTGTGTGATGGCCTGGCCGCATTTGGATATGAATTTATCAAACCGCCGGGGACATTTTACCTTTTTCCGCGCTCACCGATTCCAGACGATGTCGAATTTGCCAATGCGCTTAAAGAGGAACGTGTTCTGGTGGTGCCGGGCAGCGGCTTTGATGGACCTGGTCACTTTAGAATTGCGTTTTGCGTGGATGACCATGTGATTAAAAATTCGATGCCGGGCTTTGAAAGGGCAATCAAGAAATACACATAATTGAAAATTGCTTCATGTTCTTGCCTATGGGGTTAGTGTTTCTGCATAGCCACATTCCGCAATTCAGCTAACGTGTTGGTTTTGTGATTTAATTAAACGAGATATGGGGTGCGATCATAGCAATACCGGCTTTCTTTGTGGACATTTGAACCTGACCCGATCGGGTTGCGACAGAGCCTTTCTGGTTTTTTATAAATAGTTTCACTATCCCTCAATATATACATGCCAATTTAGAGATTTAAATGTGTTGTCAACTCATTTCTTTTCAGCATATATATTTCGATATTTCTAAAAATATAGTTGACTGTCGATTCCCGGTATGCTTTATCTTGTTTTCATGAAACATGAAGATGCAGCCAAAAGATTGAGTGAACTGGGCCATACCACCCGGCTGTCCATTTTTCGATATTTGGTGAAAGTCGGACATGACGGCGTTCCGGTGGGGGAGATCCAAAAAGCCTTGGGGTTGCCGGGTTCTACCTTGTCCCACCATATTTCACGGTTGGTTTCCGTCGGATTAATTAAGCAAAATCGTGAAAGCAGGACGCTCTATTGCACTGCCCAGTATGATTCGTTGGATGAATTGTTAGATTTTCTTCAATCCGAATGCTGTAAAGGTATTAAAGATTGTGGTTGAGATTTTTTCGGAGACAGGTTGTCAATATTTTTTTTGGTGTGATATTTCTATAATTCCAAAAACATCGATATATAAAAAAATTGAACCATGGACGATGATCAAAGGGTAGAAAAGAAAAACCAAAAAGAAATGACGACTATAAGTTGCTGTACAACAGCGACGGGAGCTCAAATTCTGGAATCTTCGCCCGTTCAAGAGCCATTCCATCTGCCCTGCTGTGAAAATTCAGCCGGCGATACAGTCACATCAGAGGGAAGTTTAGCAGACCCTGTACATCCTAAATTTGCTTTCATGAATACGTCGTTTTGGCTTTGGGGTATAGCGGGCTTAACCGGTATAACGATCTTGATTTTGAGTGCTGGCTTTGTTCCCGGCATCAGGCCGGAAATCTTTTGGCGTGAAATCATCTCAAATCTTGCCTTTGTTGGCAAAGCGGTATGGTCAATCCTGCCTTTCTTCCTTTTGGGTGTTGGTATAGCTGCCTGGGTCACGGTGTCCGGTTTTTCGGAGCGTATCAAAGCGGTATTCTACCGGAGGGAGAAAATCGCCATCGCAGGCGCCGCTATCGTTGGCGCCACCATACCGCTATGCTCTTGTGGCGTTATTCCCTTGATTGCCGCTTTGTTGGCAAGCGGCGTACCGCTTGCGCCCGTAATGGCGTTTTGGATTAGTTCACCATTAATGGGGCCGTCCATGTTTGTTCTTACTGCCGGTGTGCTGGGGATCGATTTTGCTTTAGCCCGGCTTGTTACCGCGGTTTTCTTGGGAGCAGGAGCCGGCTATATCATATATTTTTTGTCAGCTTCCGGCCTGCTAAATAATCAACTCCACGGGTTGAGCCTGTCACAAAGCTCATGCTGCAGTTCGGAGGATAAAACGGATAGCTCGGGTTCGAAATTTTGGAGCAATTTTTGGCCTGAAGCTTTGAAAGTTTCCTTATTCCTTGGCAAATGGCTGCTTATTGCTTTCATACTTGAATCGCTTATTGTGCATTATGTCGATCCAAGCTGGATCTCCGCTGCCCTTGGTAAAAATCAGCTTTTTTCCATACCACTTGCCACCGCCATTGGTATTCCTGTCTATACCTCAGGGGTGGGTGCGATTCCAATCGTCGATGGACTTCTCAAGAATGGAATGAGCCAGGGAGCGGCGCTGGCCTTTTTGATTGCCGGGCCGGTAACAACGATCCCAGCCATGACGGCTGTGTTTGCACTAGTCAAAAGACAAACGTTTGCGATTTACCTTGGGGCGGGTATCGCTGGTTCCCTGATTGCAGGATATTGCTACCAAATCATTGCCGGTTGAAATGGCGCCAACCGTCAATCTTTATTTATTATTGGAATAATGACTAGATCAAGTCAACAGTGTAAAGGAACACATCATGGCACAAGTTAACCTGAAAAATATAACAAAGTACTTCGGCAGCTTTAAAGCCATTGATAATTTGACCCTGGAGATCAATGATGGAGAATTTTTTACACTATTGGGCCCCAGCGGATGCGGGAAAACAACGACCATGAGAGTTGTGGCGGGCTTCATCGATCCCCAGGAAGGTGATGTGTATTTCGAGGATAAACGCATGAATTCCGTTCCAGCCCACAAACGGAACACGGGCATGGTTTTTCAGGATTACGCGTTGTTTCCGAACATGTCCATTTACGACAACGTCGCTTATGGTCTGAAGGCCAGAAAAGAAAGCAAGAAGGATATCGACCGCAAAGTCAACGCCATGTTAGAAAAGGTTGAACTCGGCGGGTTAACAAGGCGATATCCGAACGCACTGAGCGGCGGGCAGCAGCAACGCGTAGCACTGGCGCGGGCCCTTGTCATTGAGCCCGAAGTGTTGCTAATGGATGAACCCCTTTCGAATCTCGATGCAAAACTGCGCATCAACATGAGGGAGGTCATCAAGCGGCTCCAGAAGGAAGTCGGGATTACCACCATATTTGTAACCCACGATCAGGAAGAAGCGGTCTCCGTTTCTGATCGGGTTGCGGTAATGAGGCAAGGGTGCATCGAGCAAATCGGTTCTCCCATGGATGTATACCGCAATCCCGCCAACCGGTTTGTGGCTGGTTTTATCGGTTCTGCCAATCTCATTGAAGCCCGGGTCGTATCGAGTAACAACGGAAAGGATATGGCTGTTTTGGATATCGATGGCGAGGAGATCCAGGTTTCAAATACCAAAAAGCTTTCGTCAAACGTGCTTTGCTGTCTAAGGCCCGAGGAAATTTACATCGTTGACGGGAATGATGAGGGTGTAAATACCCTTAAAGGTCGCGTGGTCAGTGTCATGTTTATGGGATCCATGGTCAAATACAGGATTCAGGCCTTTGAAGGCATAGAACTCAAGGTCGAAAAACAAAACATAGACGACTCAGGAATAAAAAGCGTCGGACAGGAGGTTACCCTAAACATATCCGCTAACTGTCGAATATTAGATATATAGGAAGATTTTTATGAAACTGCACCGTTTTAATATCTGGACTTTAATCACCATAGTGGCCTTCTTTGTGTTGATATTGTTCGTTCTATATCCCCTGCTTTCTTTATTCGGTGTGAGCTTTACGTCACCATCAACAGGAAAATTTTCTCTTGAAGGGTATTATACATTTATCACCGATCACGTTTACCGCTCAGCCATGTTCAACAGCCTCATCCTCAGCTCCGTAGTTACGGTACTTTGCCTTATTATCGGGGTCACCATGGCATTTATCGTAACACGCTATGAACTTCCCTTTAAAAATGTGATTCGCACCCTACCATTGCTCACCCTTATTCTACCGACCATTATTGTGGCTGAATCATGGATCCTGACAGTGGGCAGAAGCGGTTTTGTGACCGAATGGTTAAGATTAATCGGTGTGGAGCTACCCTCCATCTATGGTTGGCCGGGTCTTATCATTGTTCTAACCATGCAGCATTGGGCGTTTATGTTCTTAATGGTTTCATCGGCGATGGGTTCCATTGATTCTTCCCTGGAAGACGCAGCCCGGAATCTGGGATCGAGCCCCTTTCGTACTTATCTGACAGTGACCTTTCCCGTGATTGCACCTTCGATTTTGGCCAGCTCATTAGTGGTTTTTACCCTGGTAATAGAAAATTTTGGCGTACCGGTCATTTTGGCAGAAAGCCTGCCAATTTTATCTGTGGAAGCTTACAATGAATTCGTGAGTGAAATGGGGGGAAGCCCATTGATGGCGAGCACGCTGTCAATGGTGTTGTTAATTATTACAACGATTGTGCTTATCATTCAGAAAAGGGTTGTCGAAAGAAAGGCATATCAGATGGAATCCGGTCGAGCCCCGCGGTCCAGAACTCTCTCACCGGTACCAAGAACTCTGGTATTAATATTTTGCTTCGGACTTATCTTTCTGTCCCTTTTTAGCATCCTTGTGTGCCTGGTGGCCTCCTTTACCAAAAGCATCGGTCCAGTCCTTCATTACGGCCAATTCAGCATAGAGAGTTATGTTAAGGCTTTTACACTGGCGCCGAGGGCCGTCTATAATTCACTATTTTTGGCCACCACTGCGACCATAATCGGTTTCGTTTTCGCCACATTTACAAGTTATGTCTTGGTAAAAAGGCGCTCCAAGGCAACTTATCTTCTGGATATGCTGGTGATGTTTCCATTGGCAGTTGCGGGCACTGTTCTGGGGATTTCCCTTATTACGACTTTCAACAAAGGCTTTTTGGTTCTCACCGGAAGCTGGGTCATCATGCTGGTGGCCTATTTCGTGCGCAAAGTCCCATTTGCCATCAGGACGAGCTCTTCGGTTTTGTATAACATAAAGGAATCTATGGAGGAGGCTTCCATCAATCTTGGCGTCTCACCTTTGAAATCATTTTTTAAAGTGGTAATGCCGCTGATGATGCCGGCGCTTGTTGCCGGTGCGCTTCTCATGTGGGTCGGCACTCTTGCAGAACTCGCCGCTACAATCGTGCTTTACTTCGGCGAGTGGTCCACCATGCCGATCCAGATATTTCAGCAGATTGACAGCGGGGAATTTGGTACCGCTTCTGCTTATGCTTCGGTGCTGATCGCGGCCATTTTCCTTCCGTTATTTATTGCCATTAAATTTTTTAAGATCGATGTATTTGCAGCAAAATAGTGTTTAAACAATTGGTTCTATCGCCGTCAATGTAAGGTGTGCCCAGATTCAATTGAAAAAGGAAGGAGGTGGTAAAACACCAATAAATGAAGCGAGGTGTTACATAAAATTAATATTGATCCATTAGAAAGGAGAGAAATTATGAGATTTTCAAGAGTTGCCGTATTTATGGTTTTAAGCCTTTTCCTTACGATCACTTTAACCACGGGTGTTTTGTTTCCCCTGGAAGAAGCTGCCGCGGGAAAAGTAGTACTGTATTCTTCCAACAAACAAGAGGTTATTGATCTTGCCGTAAAAATGTTTAAAGAAAAACATCCCGATATTTCTGTTTCTGTGGTGAGGGCCGGGTCAGGTGCCCTGATGAAAAGAATAAGCGCGGAAAAAGACAACCCTTTGGGCGATGTATTTTGGAGCGGTGGCTTTGGGACCCTGGGAGCATATATGGAAAATTTTCAGCCGTATTCTTCACCAGAAGCCAAAGGCATCAAACCGGAGTTCATTGAGAAAAACAATATGTGGACCGGTGTGAATATTCATCCCATGGTCATTATGTACAACTCCAAGCTTGTGTCTAAAAGCGAGCTGCCCCAAAAATGGTCAGACCTTTTTGATCCCAAATGGAAGGGCAAAGTCGTCATGGGCAATCCGGTTAAATCGAGCTCCACCTATATCCAGGCTTATGGTTTTAACAAATTATACGGAAAAGAGGGACTGGAAAAGCTAGCGGCAGTTGTGAAAAACGTGCCCAGTACCAGCATGGTATACAAAGGTGTGGCAATGGGCGAATACGCCCTGGGGATCACCATGGAATATGCCGCTTACACATATGTTGCCGGGGGGCAGAAAGAAATCGGCATCATCTATCCCAAAGACGGCTCCTTTTTATCTCCCGAAGGGGTTGTCTTAATTAAGGGCGCCAAGAATCCTGACGAAGCCAAGCTCATGTATGACTTCTTCTGCTCTAAGGAGGCCCAGGAAGCTCTGTTTGTAAAAAGCTTCAGGAGGCCCACCCGCGGCGATATCGCAGTCGAAAAGCTGACAGATCTGCCAGCTTTGGGCGATTTAAAATATATCGATATCGATCAGAGTAAAGCCTCCAAAGACCACCCGACCCTCACCAAAACATGGGAAGGGATCAAGAAAAAATTAAGGTAGCAACGCAAAAATGAAAGCAGCGCTCCATGATCCACAATGGAGCGCTGCTTCACTTGGACCTACTTTATCCTACCAATTCAACAAGGAACCGCAAATGGCGAAAGATTTAAATACTTTTAAAGGCAGGAACTCACTTAAGGATTTTTTGAATCCCGGTATGCATCCTTACTTGCCTTTAGTGGAGCTGCCTGAGGATCTCAACCCCTTTTTCGACGATAAAGTTAGAATATTTGCCAAACTCATGACCTTTTTGCCTTTAGGAAACGTAAAGTGCATGCCGGCCTACAACATGCTGCTTGAAATGCGTAAGCGCGGAGAGCTAAAAGGGGTTGAACAGGTTATTGAAAATTCTTCCGGCAACACGGTCTTTTCAATCGCGCTGGTGGCCCGAATGCTGGGTATTGATAAAATCAAATCTTTTGTGCCGACCGAAGTTTCCTGGCAAAAATTAGTTATGCTGCTGTTCTTCGGTGTCGAGCCGATTGTCAACCAGGAGCCCGACTGGCCGGATCCCACTGATCCGACCAGCGGAATTTATAAAGCCAAAAAGCTGGGTAAAAAGGATAGTTGGGTTAATCCAGGACAATACGATAATAAAGACAACCCCAAAGCCCATCAAAAATGGACCGGAAAGCAAATCTGGGAACAAACAGAAGGAAATATAAGTGTTTTTTGTGCCGGTCTGGGGACCACCGGCACAATTATCGGTACCTCGACCTATCTCAAGAGCAAGGAAAGCAAAGTTCAAGTCGTTGGTGTAATGAGAGAGGCGGATACTTATACCCCGGGGGTAAGGACGGAAGCATTATTGCGATTAATCGGTTTTGAATGGCGCCCGCATGTTGATGATATCCAGAGAGTTGAAACCGCGGCGTCTTATAAAACTAGCATGGCACTGAGTCGGCAGGGCATACTGGTGGGTCCGAGTTCCGGCTTCGCGTTGGCAGGATTGTTAAAATATTTACACCAAAGAAAAAACAAAGATACCTTCGATGGATTAAGAAGTAAAAACGGCGAAATTGTATGTGTTTTCGTTTGTCCTGATAGCCCGTTTCTGTATTTAGATGAATATTTTAAATACTTAGATGAGCATAATTTCCCAAAAATTGAAAATGAAGACCTGTTGTTAAATAAGCCCGAAGGATAGAAAAACCCATACAAAGGATTTCGTTGGTGGAAGCTATGCTAATTCTAATTTCTGATACCTTTGACGCGGAATTGGAAAAGAAGCTGCCTGATATAGGTGAGGTAACAAAAGATAAGAAACGACTGCCGGAAGCGGATATTCTCCTTGTAAGAAGCAAAACGAAATGTACCAGAGAATATCTAGAAGCAGCGCCCAATCTCAAGCTGATTATCCGCGGCGGTGTAGGAACCGATAATATTGACGGTGAATTCGCAGCTTCCAGGGGTATCAGTGTTAAAAATACGCCGCAAGCATCTTCAATTGCTGTTGCCGAAACCGCTTTTGCTATGATGCTGACAACCTCTTCCCGGATAATCGAAGCACACACTAGTATGCAAAAAAAACAATGGCTCAAGCAACAGTTAAAATGGACTGAACTCTACGGTAAAACCATTTGTCTCATCGGTATGGGCCGAATCGCGATTGAAATAGCCAAAAGAGCTGCTGCATTCGGCATGAAGGTTACAGCTTTCAGACAGTCCGGACGGCCAAGCAAATACGCCGACATAAAAACCACTCTGCAAGAGGCTGTCAGAGAGGCTGACTATATTTCACTTCACACCCCGCTGACAAATTCCACCAGGGGTATAATCAACAAGGCCGTCCTGGCCGTTATGAAAAAGGGAGCCGTTCTAATCAATACAGGTCGGGCGGCTTGCGTTGTTGCTGAAGATGTTTCAGCCGCTTTAAAAAGTGGGCACCTGAAAGCATACTGCACTGATGTCTGGGTTTCTGATCCTCCTGCCCCGGATTATCCGATTTTAAAATCGCCAAATGTCATTATGACCCCCCATATTGGAGCCAACAGCGAGGAAAATTCTCTAAGAATCAGCGAGGAAGTATTTGTAATCGCAAAAGAATTCATTGAAGGAAAAGAAAATGCGTAGAATGGTAAATTTTCACGCCGGTTCATCCGTTCTATGTCATATGAAGGTGAAAAGAAACGGATCGATTTTATGAATACTTTTGCCAGGAAGCATTGATAAAATTGCGAAGGGAGGGCATATGATCGCCTACTACAACGGTGAATTCATGCCGAAGAAAGCCGTTCAAATATCTCCCGATGATCGCGGCTTTTTATTAGGGGATGGGCTATATGAGGTGATGAGGTCCTACAACGGGTATTTATTTAAAGCCCATGAGCACATAGCAAGGATGGAAAAAAGCCTGAAAGAGCTGCGCATCCCGGACCCTTTTAATGGGGATTTAAAAGCTATTGGGGAAAAGCTTATCCATCGCAACAGGCTTCAGGATACAGACGCAACCCTTTATATCCAGGTAACAAGGGGGGCTGCCCCTCGACAACATGCTTTTCCGGGTGAAGACGTTTCACCAACAGCTTATGCCGCTGCCTCTGCCTTTCAACCGCCGGTGAGCAAACGAGAAAAAGGCGTCAAAGTTGTTTTAGAACCGGATATCAGGTGGGGACGCTGTGACATCAAATCAATCGCGCTGCTCCCGAATGTCCTTGCATGCCAACGGGCAAAAGACCAGCAGGCGGAAGAGGCGGTCCTGGTTCGGGATGGATTCATTACCGAAGGATCGCATACTAACTTTGGCGCAATTTTCTCAAATCAATTTTATACTTATCCGGATACGAATTCAATTTTAGCGGGAATAACTCGCCAGGTGGTTTTGGAACTCTGCAACAATCTGGGAATCGGTGTAAATGAGTCCCCGATACCGGTTGACCGACTAAAAGAAGCCGACGAATTACTTGTTACCGGAAGTACTTTGGAAATATTTCCCGTCGTTCAAGTTGATGACTGGAAAGTCGGTACCGGTATGCCAGGACCCATAACGCGAAAATTGCAAAAAGAATATACCAAATATAGAAAAGTTTATTAGTTCAGCCAATTTGATTTTGATTGACACATCTGGCTTCGGATCTGATTCTATTGGGGGAGGTTATAGCTATGGACAAATCATCATCAGGGATAAAATACGATTTTGACACCGTCGTCAGTCGCAAGGGCACAAACTCATATAAATGGAATTTTTTCCCCGAAGATTTGGCAACCAAATATTTTGTGTATACCGAACGATATTTTGAACCCGGCGGTCCGATTCCAATGTGGGTTGCAGACATGGATTTCAAAACGGCCCAACCGATAATCGATGCTCTTGTAAAAAGAGCCTCACATGGAATTTTCGGTTACACAGGAAAGAGCCCGGCCTATTTTAAAGCAGTGTGTCACTGGATGAAAAAAAGACACCACTGGGATATTCAACCTGAATGGATCGTTCCCACACCGGGAACTACTTCAGCAATCCATATCCTTATCAATACTTTTACGTCTGTTTCGGAAAAAGTGTTAATTCCAACTCCCGCTTATTTCCCTTTTATGGGGGCTACACTGAAAAACGGGCGACAACCGCTGATGAGTCCGTTGAAATTAGAAAATAGAAGATACACCCTGGATTTGGAGGATCTTGAGGAAAAAGCTCGCGATCCTCTTGCCAAATTAATGTTTTTGTGCAATCCGCATAATCCCGTGGGAAGAGTATGGAGCAGGGAAGAACTAACAAAGGTCGGCGAAATATGCTTGAGGCACAATGTTATTGTTATATCGGATGAGGTGCATCTGGATACAGTATATAAAGGGCATCAATATACACCCTTTGCGAGTATATCGACTGAATTCGCATTAAACTCGATCGCCAGCACTTCTGTCAATAAGGCGTTTAATCTGGGAGGAGTTCAGGCTGCAAACCTTATTGTTTCCAACGAAAAACTGCGCCAAGCTTTTGAACTTGAATTATCAAAAAATGGTTATGAGCAATTGAATCCCTTTGGCCTTGTTGCAGTTGAGGCGGCTTATAACTATGGAGAAGAATGGCTTGAGCAGTGCCTGGAATATCTGGAAGAGAACCTGAATTTTTTGGACAATTACTTAGAGGAGAAACTGCCGCAGGTTGAACTGATCAGGCCCGAAGGGACACATTTGGCATGGCTGGATTTTAGAAAACTCGGGATGTATAAGGATGAGCTTCACAATTTCATTATTGAAAAAGCCGGGGTGGTATTCGATGATGGTTATGTATTCGGCGAAGGCGGCGACGGGTTCCAGAGACTCAATTTCGCATGTCCCCGTAGTGTTCTGGAAGAAGTTTTAAACAGGGTGGAAAGAGCGATACACGGCTAAAGCCAAGTCAAATTCGACATATGGACGACATACACGAGGAGGACTGGGAATGACGAAAGCACAACAGCTTCGCAAATTATTTGATAAAAAACCTTTAACTGTGATTACGGGGGCACACAATGGCTTAGGCGCTAAGCTGATAGAAAGAGCCGGTTTTGATGGCGTATGGGCCAGTGGGTTTGAAATTTCCACCTCATATGGAATTCCGGATGCAAGCTTAATTTCGATGAATCAGTTTTTAGAGACTGCGCGTTCGATGAATGAAGTCATTAATATTCCTATTGTAGCGGACTGTGATACGGGGTATGGCAATGCCACAAACGTGATGTATATGGTTAAACGATACGAGGAAGCCGGAATTGCTGCGGTTTCAATTGAAGATAAGAAGTTTCCCAAGGATACCAGCCTTCTTGCAGGCGGCAGACAAGAACTGCTGCGGATAGAAGAATTTGAGGGTAAAATAGAGGCTGCCAAATCCGCCCAAACAACATCCGACTTTATGGTAATCGCCCGCGTCGAAGCCCTGATTGCAGGTTGGGGGCAGGAAGAAGCCCGAATGAGGGCTTACCGGTATGCAGGGGCTGGAGCCGATGCGATTTTAGTCCATTCCAAATCTTCAGATCCGGAGGAGATCCTTGAATTTGTCAAGAATTGGGATCTTGATACTCCTCTGGTTATTATCCCGACGAATTACCCCAGTCTTACGGAGAAGGACATCGAAAAGCTCGGCAAAGTCAAGATGGTTATTTATGCCAATCAGGGCGTGCGGGTTGCCGTAAAGGCGATGGAGGATCTTTTTAATCGGATCAGGCAAAATAGAAGTATAGAAAATATTGATGAGAAACTCGTTCCGGTAAATCACCTGTTCGAATTGCAAGGCGTTCCGGAAATGAAAGACAATGAAAAAAAATATCTGCGTTAAACCGATTTAGAGGATATGCGCAGAAGAAGCGATACCTAATAAGCTTTTCTGCATTCAGGGCCATATCTGGAGGTTATCATGGATTACGAAAAATTTATTGTGCAAAAAATCAAAAATATGGGTGAATCCCAAACCATTGCTATCGGTGAAAAAGCCCAGCAATTAAAGCAGGAGGGGGTCGAGATCATCAGTTTCGCCATGGGTGAACCGGATTTTGACACCCCGCATAACATAAAGGCCAAAGCGGTAGACGCCATTAATGCCGGATATACAAAATACACTGCGGTGGCAGGCATAGACACGCTAAAAGCAGCAATCTGCCGCAAGCTCGAGCAAGATAACACACTTCACTATTCACCGGAACAGATACTTGTGTCGTGTGGTGGCAAACATACGCTTTACAATATATCTCAGGCGATCTTTGACACGGGCGACGAGGTTGTTGTTTTAAGCCCCCACTGGGTGACCTATCCTGCCCAGGTAAGCCTGGCCGGCGCATCACCTGTTTTCGTGGATACGACCCGGTCACCCGCACTGGCCCCGACGGCAGATGACCTAAGCGGGGTTCTTACAAAACGAACCAGAGCTGTCATATTCAGCAATCCCAGCAACCCGTCCGGCAAAGTTTACACCCGCGACGAATTGGAGGTGGTAGCACAGTTTGCGCTGAAAAATGACCTGATCCTGATCGCTGATGAAATGTATGAGCAGTTGGTTTATGGCGATAACGAGTTTATCAGCATTGCGAGTCTGGGTGATGAGATCAAGGAGCGGACTATCACCGTCAATGGGGTATCCAAGGCTTACGCCATGACAGGGTGGCGCATTGGATATGCCGCCGGTCCACGCGAAATAATCAAGGCCATGACAAAAATTCAGGGGCAGATGACATCGAACCCTAATTCGATCGCTCAGTATGCCGCGAAAGAGGCTTTGATGGGTGATCAGAGATCGGTTGAAAAGATGCGAGCCGCCTATCAGCAGCGGCGTGATTATGTCGTAAAAAGCTTCAACGAAATTGACGGTGTTACTTGCAGAATGCCGGAAGGGGCCTTTTATGCGTTTCCCCATGTGGCGGAGCTTTTTGCCAAATCTTACAGGGGCCGCAGAATAGCAGGCTCGGTGGAACTGTGTTCTTATCTTTTGGAAGAGGGCCATGTGGCGTTGGTGCCGGGGGCTGCATTCGGCTGCGACGAATACATTCGCCTTTCTTATGCTGCTGATATGGAAAGCATAAGAACTGGATTGAACAGAATCAAACAAGCAGTTGAAAAATTAACGACATAAAATTAAGATACTCAGCGACAGTCATACCGCAAGCGCCTCACTATCGTTATTGGGGTGCTATCTCATTTGGACTTACTTTATCCGACAAGTTAAACTAAGGAACCGCAAATGGAATCACAGTAGTTAATTCCTGCAGATTTACTGATAAACTTAAAAATTGATCCTGGTTAGGGCTCAGGATTTCGCCGCTTTATGAGTCCTGATGGCTTTAGGGTGCATCATCATATGAACAGCATCGCACTCCTGCTGATTTTGGTTGCTGCAATTGTTCATGCCAGTTGGAATTTTTTCGCCAAACATTCCGGCGGTAGCGTCCCGTTTATTTGGCTTTTTGGGGCGATTTCTAGTGTAATATATCTTCCGGTTGCAGCCGTTGTTGCCGTTTTATATCGGCCCCATATCGGCGGTATTGAAATCCTGTGTCTTGCTTTATCTTCACTGCTCCACACTGCATATTTTCTTCTTTTAACGCGCGGATACAGGAGTGGCGATCTATCTCTGGTCTATCCCTTGGCCCGGTGTTCCGCGCCGGTTATCACCGTCTTCCTAGCGATAACAATTTTTCAGGAAAGACCGTCTTTATTGGCTTTATGCGGGGCGGCAGCTATCGTGTGCGGGATGTTATATCTCATGGGAAGTCCAAAATTGCTGCTGATGTCCGGTTCAGGTCGAGCAGTTGGATATGCCCTTCTGACCGGGCTTGCAATTGCAGCTTATACAATGGTTGACAAATACACGGTAAGTAACCGGCTTGTCCCGCCCATCTTGCTCGACTACATAGCTAATTTCGGCCGGATGCTACTTATGACGCCCTATGCCCTTTCAAATTGGGAAAAAGTTCGATTTGAGTGGACTCACCATCGGCGGGAAGTTATTGGAATTGCTCTGTTAATTCCGCTTTCGTATATTCTTATACTTTCAGCGCTTGTTTTTACTCCAGTCAGCTATGTAGCACCTGCAAGGGAGATCAGCATCCTTATCGGTACTTTGATGGGTGCGCGGATGTTAGGTGAAGGACAAATTAGACAGCGCATTATTGGTGCAACTGTTATGGTAGGCGGTATGGTTGCTCTGGCTTTAGGATGATTAAATTTATAGTGACAGATATCGCTATGCAATCGACCCTAAAAAAGAAACCGGTAACGATAAGGTAGGATCTGAAATCTCACAACAACTCAGGGAACATAGACAGCTGGAGGCAATTCCAACATAGTTTTCAACCCGGGTGGGCCTTCCACCGCTCGGGATATGGTATTAATGGTTATGGCTACTGTGCCCAAGTCGCCATGAACACCACCCAGGATCCTTTGATGAATCCGGGGACGGCCTTCGATAATAATTTCATCGTACTCATCTTTCACCGAAGCGTTGGCGACAAATTCAAGCCGGATGACCTCACGGCCAGCTTTCTTGGCATAGACAACACTGGAAAGACCAATCACATTGCCAGCCGTCACAACTCCAAGGGCGGTGTCTGTTTCTGTCTCGGCCAAGACCGGCTTGGGTGGTAATTCAACCAACTCGTCCAATTTCCAGTTTACGGCAGCGGCAATCATATTAATTGATTCCAACAGGCCCACGTGACCGGTGATGACACCATTCTCGATTTGTCGGCGAAACTCCGCCCTGCTCAGGGCGGTACCGACTTTTCTTTGGAACGGAACCCGGCGTCTGAAAGAATCCATCATTCGCGTAACTTTGATCGAATCAACGCTCAAACAAGGACCTGTGAGGATTGCCGGCAGGGTGTCCATCAAAAATCCCGGATTAATGCCTGTGCCCACTACGGTAACACCCTTCTCTTTGGCTTTTCGGTCGATGCTGCTGGCGATCTCCGGATGCCTTATCCAGGGATAGGCCAGCTCTTCACAAGTTGAGACAACGTTGAGCTCTGCCTCCAGGCACTCCTCAATTTGCGGCTTGATATTTTCCAGGTGGGAGGTTGTTGTGAGTATTACAGCATCGGCTTTGACGGAATCAAAAAGTTCCTTTATTTTCTCATGAATAATAACGCCGGTCTGGTGCCGGTTTTCAAAGAGATCCCCTAAATCCTTTCCGACAAGATCTGAATGGATATCCACAGCACCGACAATCTGGTAGGAATGTTTTCTCAGCAATGCCTCGGCTGTTTTACGCCCCATCACTCCGCAACCGCACAAGATTAATTTCCATATTTTCATGTCTGTCTCCTATTTGCGCCACTATTGCATAATGCATAGGCAAATCTAAAATTTTTTGCAAGGGCAAGAATTGTGGGTTGCGTATCTTTATCGAATCTTTAGAGCCCCCTTATAATTATTGCACATTTCGTTTAGAAACTCTAAAATTTCCATACTGAATTTTAAGTCTGCCGCAAGAAAATTAAAATACAGGCATCGGACAATTGAGTCTCATGCCGATTATTTATTGTCGTCCATTAATGTGGTATTGTCCATTAGAGCCAAAATTGGGATTTGATCAAGACAACAATATTGGACAATTTTACGATTGATGTGTTAAGTGCCTTGGGACTTTCTATTGTAAACACAGAGTAAAATGAACGTTGAAACACCCATCATTCAGCTTGCAGTACCGTCCGATGCCGCCTCTCTGGCAAAACTGGCAGAAAAAACTTTCAGGGATGCTTTTGCTCCCTTCCTTAAAAAGGAAGATTTGGAAAATTACGTGGCACGTTCTTTTAGCGAAAATCAGATCACGACCGAACTACTTGACAGTGCCACCACATTTTTCATTGCTATGATAAAGAGAAAATGGGTAGGGTATGCCAAACTTTATCAAGGCACGACTCCGGATTGCGTCCAACCACTGCCGGCCATCGAGCTTGCCAGACTTTATTCAATGCAGCAATATTTGGGCTATGGCATTGGTGCCGCCCTTTTGAAGGCTTGCACAAGCTATGCGCGCAGCAAAGCATTTAAATCCATCTGGCTGAGCAGCTGGCAGGAAAATAACAGGGGAAATGCATTTTACGCTAAAATGCAATTTGAAATTTTGGGTACAAAAAATTTTACAATAGGATCCGATATCCAACAAGATTTCATTTTCGCTAGACCCATATCGTAACATTGATGTTCAATATTGGGATCATTCAATAATTTTGATGCAAACAAAAAAAATGGCTTTTCGATCTAAGTTAAAAATTCGTTTTGGCGATATAGATCATGCGGGTATTGTCTATTATCCGCGGTTTCTGCATTATTTTCATGTTGCCTTGGAAGAATTTTTTGGTCAGGAACTGGGTATTGATTATCCTATCCTGGTCAACGAACATCGTATCGGGCTTCCCACCGTCCATCTGGAAACCGATTTCAGTCGGCCCCTGCGATACGGAGATCAAATAGAGGTCGAAGTCAGGATAATAAAAATCGGTCGGACGTCAATTACCTTTGGATATCGGGTATTCAAGCAGGGCGATAAAGAACCGCGGACAATCGGGCATAATGTGACGGTTTGTCAGGATATAGACACATTCAAGAAAAAAGACATCCCAGATTGGTTGCGGCAGCGCCTTGAAACGCAACTCTCTAAGGATTGAATCAACCTTATAAATTAGCGACTGATGAAAATATAGGAATTGCTGGTTCCTGATACCAGAACACTGCTTGCCGCGCCAAAGCTTTAGCGAAGGCGGGATACCTGCTTGTCCTCCTTAGCCTTAGAGGCGAAGGAGGGAACCCTCCTATTTGACGATCAAGTCCATGGATCGGTCGGACAATGATTCACAACCGGTAGCGGTCACGACCACTGTATGGCCGAAGCAGATGGCATGGTTGCTGATGCTGTCCATCAGGATCATATGCAGGAAGAAAACCATATTCGGTTCGGCTATCACCGGATTGGCATGGTAAAACATCGGCCAGTCCATCCAGTTGGGCGCAAACGTCGTTCCCAGGCTGTAGCCGGTTGCGTTTAAACGGTGTTCTCGCATATCGGCAGCATCACAGGTGGTTGCATACGCATCAAACACCTCTCCGATAGGGCGTCCGGGTCGAAGGGCATGCTTACACGCCTGCATGGCTTCCATACAAACCTTATGCATATCCTGATGCCGAGAAGTGGCATTGCCAATGGGAATCGTACGCATCATGGCAGCATGGTAATGCCGATAAGCAGCGGCCCATTCAAGCGTCAATTGATCTTGGGCATCGAGTTTGCGACGACCAGATTTATAACGACATAGCAATGCATCTTTTCCCGAGCCGATAATGAATTCATTACCCGGATAATCACCCCCTCCGGAAAAGATGATTCCCTGCATCGCTGCCAAAATATGACCTTCATCGGCTCCTGCACTTGCAAGGCGGTAGGCTTCATCATAAGCGTGATCTGCCAGCTCAGCGGCTTTTCGGACGTAGACCATCTCCGCGTCACTTTTTACAACTCGCAATTGATTCACAAGATCTGAAGCATCTTCGAGTGTGCAAAAATCCTGTAAGGCATTTTCCAGTAATTTTCCATTTTTAGCGGTCAATCCATAGGCGTCGTACTCAACCCCCAGACGTTTTCCTCTGCATCCAAATTCGTTCAGAATTTCCTTTAACTGATCCGCTGGATTTGCATCTGCGCTGTCTACCCAAATGCGAATGTCTTCTATGATAGAGGTATGACGCGCCTGTCTCAGATCCGGTGAACGGGTTAAAAGCGTAAAATGCCCGTTGGTACCCAGATACAGACACTGGAAAAAAACATATCCAAAACTGTCATAACCGGTCAGATAGTACATGCTTTCCTGGCGAAACATTAGAAGTCCATCCAACCCCCGCTTTTTCAATTTTTCAATTGCCTGTTCTTCGCGGGCTTTAAATTCTTCGGCAGAAAAATGCAACGCCATGATATCCTCCTTTTAATCATTAGTAACTAATACCGTCATTGATGACTTGATGTAATATGCCACATAAAAAATTGTCAATATCTTTGAAGTTTTAAATCATTTGAAAAGGAAATTGTCCCAAGAAAACCTTGACCCTTCATTTGGTATACAGTATACAAAAAAATTCGAGCAGAATTATGCTCTCCGTTTATCTAACACATCAAAGATCCAATTAAAAAGGTAACAGGGCTCTCCATGATCCGTTCTATGAACATTGCCTGGTGGGTACAACGCTGGGCGGAACTGCATCCAAAGAAAGACGCCATTATTTTCAAAGACGAAAGAATTACCTATTTTGAGCTAAATGAACGGGCGGACCGGGCCAGCTGTTGGTTGCAGTCTCTGGGAATCGAGAAAGGCGACCGTGTTGCTGCCATGTTAAACAACTGTCCCGAGTTCATTGAACTTTTTTTAGCGTGTGCCCGGCTGGGGGCAATATTTGTACCGCTCAATTTTCGATTGGCGGCCGCGGAACTCGATTATCTTCTGAAGAATTCCCGTCCGCGTTTATTTGTTTTCGGTCAGGAATTTACGGCTACCGTTAAAAAGTTGAATATTAAAAATACCAAACCTTCGGTGATGCTGTCATCGGTTGGGAAAACGCCGGTGGATGCGGAGATTTTGGACTATACTGCAACCTCGGTTGATTTCGACAACCAGAAACCCTTTTTAACCCAAACGCTGGGCCCGGCAGACCCGGAAGAGCCCCAGGTGATCATGTACACTTCGGGTACCACCGGCAGACCGAAAGGCGCCGTGCTCAGTCACCGCAAGACATTTTTTAACTGCTTGAATGCCGATATTTTTTTCAAACTGCATTTTGATGACATAATGCTTGTCATATTGCCCCTTTTTCATTCCGGAGGGCTCTTTATTCAGGCGGCGCCAACGATATACAAAGGCGCCACCCTGGTGATTCATGCCAAATTCGACCCCGTAAAGGCCTATCAGGATATCGAGCGCTATCAGGTGACCAAATTTCTAGGCATTCCCACTGTGTATCGAGCATTAGTCAAGGTCGAACCACCAGCAAGAGGTGATATGTCGTCTTTGAAGGTATGTGCCGGGGGAGGGGAGAAAACAACGCCTGAGCTCTTTGAACAGTGCCGCGAGGCTGGCCTGGCTTTCCGCCAGGTGATGGGGCAAACAGAAACCTCGATATTGCTGTGGGCATCGGAAGAAGACTCGTTTCGCAAGCCGGGGACGGTGGGTCGGCCGGTATTTCATGCCGAAGTCAATATTGTCGATAGATATGGCCGCGCCGTGCCACCTGGAGAGGTGGGCGAGATTGTGGTGCGTGGTTCTATTATGATGAAAGAATACTGGCAGGATCCGGTCCGCACCGAAGAGACGATTCGTGACGGAATGCTTCATACCGGTGATCTGGCCCGCATGGATGAAGACGGTTACTATTTTCTGGTGGACCGTGCCAGAGATATGTACATTACCGGCGGCGAAAACGTCTATCCCGCCGAGGTTGAACGCATCTTAAGACAGCACCCGGACGTCAAAGACATCGCGGTGGTGGGTATACCCGATGAGCGCTGGGGCGAAGTCGGGCATGCTTTTGTGATTGCTCAAGAAGAATCCGGTCTGAGTGCCGAAGACATCTTCTCTTTTTGCCGGGAGCAGATGGCAAAATTTAAATGCCCCCGCAACATCACCTTCTGCGAAGATTTTCCGCGCACTTCTCTTGGAAAGGTTCGCAAAAGGGAACTTATTAGAAATATGGAATAATTTTGACCGATTTTTAGCTACACAAAATGGTAAGGTGAGTCCAAGCTTGAATTAACAGTAGGATATCACAACTTTTTTAGTGTCTATGAAAATTTGGATATGTTGGAGGTAGTGCGCCACGAGGTTGCACAGAAGATGAGGGTAGGCCCCTCGGGGTCGGTTTGCAGGAACAGGCCCCAAAGCACCTCAAGCTGCTGTGGTCAAAAGCCATGGTGGTGAGCGTTGAGGAAAAGGTCCCGCCAGACGGGATCAGTTGTGAATCAGAGAGACGAGCGCAAGCGAACCATCCGATGAGGTGTCGAAAACATAAAGATGGCGTCAAAACTGGTGGCTATCTCTACACCAGGATAAGTCCAGGGGCAACCTGCTTACTGCCTGGGCGGCGTCCGGCATAAAGGTGGCGTGACTCTGATTTAGGCTTCTGTGCGGAACGTGGGAACTCTTCATGTGATGTTAAGAGAAAACCCTATAAGTGCGGACCACGAAGGGGGAAAGTATCGATGCACATGAAGGGGGCGGATCATCCTGTATTAGTGTTGAAGGTTCTGTAATGGGGCTGGAGCGAAGGGGATGAGCCAGCTGGCAGCAAGCGATGGTCAACCCCGCTAAAGCGGGGGAGGAGCCGGGTTCTTTTTGCGTAGGCTTTGGACCGAGAGGTATAAAGAGGATGGCTGGCAGGAGCCGAATGAATCGAGAGGTTCACGTTCGGTTCTGTGAGGGCCTGGGGGTGAAATTCCCCCGGGCTACTCGACCATGAATAATTGCTAATTTTTAGATACTGGCGAACTGATATAAACCCTGTAGTTGCAAAAAAAAGTAAGAAAATCAGAAGTAAAAAACTTGCGGAGGCCTATGGAATCTGGGTATAAACAGATTGTCTACCAAACAATCACCCTAATCCAGGAGGCCACCGCAAGTGAAGTCCAGTAAAGCACAAATTACGGCAAAATTCCATAAAATTCCAGCGATTCGTTTCGAAGACCAACAGCTAACATCGTTTTCCGGTTTGCTGATCTTTCAGCTATTGTTTAAACGACTCAATTTGAAGCAGCGGCTTAAAAAATGCTTTTCGCATTTAAATGTTTCACCAATCTTCGGTCGGCATCTGATCGTATTGTTGCTCATTATTCATCTGCTTATTGGTTTTCGGCGCCTGCGTGAAGTCGACTACTACCGCGATGATCCAATCGTACTGCGACTAATGGGTTTACGCAAGCTGCCTGATGTATCAACCATCTCAAGGGCTCTTTCACAAATGGAAAAAGACGGAGTCGAAAATGTGCGCCGGCTATCCCGCTCAATGGTAATACAGGGGCTGCAGCGTGAACGGCTACCCCGTCTGACATTGGACTTTGATGGTTCGGTCCAGTCTACTAAAGGCCATGCAGAGGGTACCGCCGTTGGTTTCAATAAAGCCAAGAAGGGTGCTCGCAGTTACTACCCTTTATTTTG